>NZ_CP090983.1:285000-305000 GCF_021513155.1 Jeotgalibaca sp. MA1X17-3 | reverse complement strand
GCTTGATGGGAAACGGATGCTTCTTCATTCTCAGACAGTGAATACGTAATTGCAATTTTTGGAAAATCAGGCAAGACACTTTTGACCTTTTCATGAATAGGCAGTGCCGTCTCACCAGCGACGACTTTTTTGAACAAGTCATAGTAGGCTTGCGCTTGGGCAATCGATGACGTGGTTAACAGGGCCGTATAGGTCTTCCCAGAACCATTTTGAAAACCTAATTTCCGACGGGACTTATTCAAGATGGAATGAATGACTTCTAGCATATGCTGTTCATTTTCATAAACGGATTTGGGTATTTTTGCTTCTTTTTCTAGGACAGACAAGGCTCGGACATCTGCCTCTGGATCCACTTGCAAGACCAAATCATCTAATTCATCGTCTGAAAAGGTGGATTTATACTCAATTTGGAATCCGAGAACCGCCTTGTCATGAATGGCTTCCTTCACGGTGTATTCATGGAGTCGTTTCCCGTACTGCTCCTCTGTTGTCCGAGCTAAATTACCCGTTTCTTTTTTCGCATTTTCGGCAAAGATCGGTGTACCGGTAAAGCCATACCATAAGAGTTGTCTGAAAAAGCGATCGATTTCTTGTTTCTTTTGAGCGGAAACAGCCCGATGGCATTCATCTACTATAAAGGCGACCTGCAATTCTCTTATCTTTTTATAACGTGGTGTTGTTTCCTTGCCTTCAAAGCCCCTCATCACATGATTCAGTTTTTGAATGGTGGTCACAATGACGGTCCGATCCGCAGATAACAGTTTTTTAATCAAGTCTTTAACGTTGTCCGTTTCATCTATTTGAATGACATCATTCTCTGCATAAGAAGCAAAGGAAGAGGAGGTCTGTTGATCCAAGTCGATACGATCCACGATAAAAATAGTCTTATCCAAAGACGGAATTTGTAAAAGGTTTCGAGCCGCTTTATAAGAGGTCAACGTCTTCCCGGACCCGGTTGTATGCCAAACATAGCCCGATTCTTGTCGTCGAGAAGCTTGTTTAATGGCCTCTATGGCATGAATTTGATAGGGACGTAATAAGATTAAGGCTTTTTTATCCCGATCAATAACGGTATACTGCGTCACCATTTTATGCGCCTGTGGAATGGATAAAACGTGTTGAGCAAAGGTCAAGTAACTGGTGACCGGATCATTATTGGCATCTACCCAGGTTGCTAAGAATTGTTCATTGAGTCGGGTATCTTGTGCCGCTGCGATATAGCGAGTATCACTCCCGTTGGAGACGACAAACATTTGTAGAGCGGAGAAAATACCAGTAAATTTCCCTTGTACTAGGTACTTCTTGATTTGACGAAAGGCGTCCATATACGAATGGGCGCGGTTTTTCAGTTCGATATGAATCAGGGGCAGGCCATTGATTAAAAGGGTGACGTCAAAACGACGGTCCCGGTCATCGGTGCTTTGTTTAAAGCTTTGGAATTGATTAATGACTTCATACGATGACATACCGCCAGCAATATCCGCCCGATTTAAAACTTTCAAACGAATCGTCCCTAAGGAGGCATCTTCCCGTTGGACTTGTACTTTGGCAATGCCATTCTCGCCTGCCAACCATTTGGACGCTTGATAGAAGTTCGCAAACTGTAATTGGTTTTGGACTTGATGGAATTCTTGTTCCGTCAAATGGACATCATTCAACACATCTTTATTATTGCGTTCTAATTTTTCGCGCAGGTTATCCCAGAGCTTGTCTTCCGTATTCAAATCCCCGCGATAGGTCCATTGCGATTCCCCCCAATCAACTGATGGATGAGATTTTGTTCTAATTCTGATTCAGATGTAAAGGTAATGGCCATGATGTTCCTCCTCTCTTGGTATTAAACAAACATGCGTTGTAATAGGGCTCTCTTAAGTTCTTGATAGGTGGCGAGTTTTTGTTGGTGTCCGTCAATGGTTTCATCCAGTTGTTTAAAGAATTGACCGATTTTTTCTTGTTCATTTAATGACGGTAGATAAATTAGGGTTGAAAGAATATTACTGTTATAGAGTCTCTTGATTGTACTACCCTCTAAACCAGCCCACTTAACAATTTGATAAAATTGTTTTAGAAATGTGTTATCTACAAGCTTTTTATTTCTTTTAAACCAAATAATATTGGAATCTTGAAAATATGCATCTTCACCTTTATAAACTACAGTTCTCCCTATTGTTCCAGAAGCTGAAATAAGTATATCTCCCAATTCTGGAAAAGAATATTTTTCCTTATATTCTTCAAATAGTGGCCTTGGAATGAATGCATCTGGACTTTTACCAAACGTACCTATCTTGAAAAAAGGTATATCACCAAATTCACTAGTTTGATCTTTAAAGATCCTCTTACACATTGCTACTGATCCAACTTCTCCTAATTTTTTTACTTTCCAATCATCAGAAAAATCAGCAAAACGAACTTTCGGTACGGTTTCTCCTTTTTGTGGGAATAGCTGTTGCAACAACGCTTTTTTCAATTGTTTGTAGTCGGTTAGGAGTTGCTGATGAAGAGCTATAGTGTCGTCGATTTGTTTGAAAAAGGCAGCGATTCTAGCTTGTTCTTTAATATTTGGTATTAAAATATCTTGATTTCTCACCAATTCAGAATTTAAGTTAACTTGACTTCCGGGCTGCCCATATTTAACCCATTTAGGTCGAAACATTTCTAGCCACTGAAACATAAACTCCATTTCAAATAACGGATTTAAAAAGATTAAAAATCCATCGTGCACGCCAGTTTTAACATAATTTACAACAGGTTTTCCAACAGTGGCTGCAATACTTAACAACAAATGAGGCGATATTAACACTCGTGTTTTTTCTTGTCCAGCTAGAGAAATTTTTTGTTCTAAATTATAAATTCTCCCATTTTGCTTAGTTACATCAGCAATTCTAAGCCATCCCACATCAGATGTAGAATCAAACCACTTTGGATCTTGAATTGGTCTTGGTGAAGCACCTCTAACAATATCAGCTAAGTCCCCTAACTTACGCTGTTCCCAATCATCTATAAACCCAACAAATCGAATCTTTGGTATCATTTTCTCTTTATTCATGTTTCTCACCATCACTCATCAACTGTGAAATAAAGCCTTGCAACTCTTTATCTGCTTCTTCTGTCGTTCCGTTTAGTTCTTTCAACATATCAAATAAGTCATTTTCTGCTTGTGCTAGGTCGGCTTTTGTTTCTTGAATGGCTTTAGAAACAGACGCTAACGGGATCACTTCTTCTTCTTCAAAGGTATCCACATAACGGGGGATGTTTAAGTTGTAATCATTCTCCACAATTTCATCGAATTGGGCGACATAGGCATACTTATCTTTAAACGTACGCGTTTCATAGGCCTCTAAAATAGCGTCAATATGATGATCTCTTAGCGTATTTTGCGTCTTCACTTTTTCAAAATCTTGTGAGGCATCAATAAAGAGAACATCTTTTGTCGCACGGTCTTTCTTCAAGATAATTACGGTCGTTGGAATCGACGTATTAAAGAAAATGTTAGCTGGTAAGCCAATCACGGTATCAATCGCACCATTTTCTAACAAGGCCTTGCGTATCTTTCCTTCCGCTCCCCCTCTAAAGAGAACCCCATGTGGCAGGACAATAGCCATGACGCCCGTATCTTTCAAATGATAGTAGCCATGTAGTAAGAAAGCAAAGTCCGCTTTTGATTTAGGTGCTAATACGCCATAGGCAGAGAAACGTGGGTCATCTAAGAAGCCTTTGTCGGCCGTCCATTTCGCAGAATACGGTGGGTTCATCAGGACCCCGTCAAAGTTGGTTGGTTCTTCTGTTGGCCAGTCTTGATCCAAGGTGTCCGCATTATGCAAGCGTTGGTTGGCAATGGGAACCCCGTGTAAAATCATATTCATCCGCGCCAAGTTATAAGTGGACGTATTCAACTCTTGCCCGAAATAAGAAATGGTTCCCGGTTGATGGGAATATTTTTTAGCATTCAAAAGTAAAGAGCCGGAACCCATGGTCGCGTCGTAAACAGAAAAACCTTTTTTATCTTCTTTTCCTTGTAAAACAATTTGTGTCATCAATTGTGCGACCGGTTGTGGCGTATAGAATTCACCCGCTTTTTTTACCGGATTCAGACGCAAATTGGCCAATCAAGTACTCATAGGCATCGCCTAAAACATCCCCAGCATGCCTAGCCATGTTTAAGCTTTCTAACTCTTTCATGACATCTGCGATGGTTTTATTTTGTTTTTGTGGGGTTGAACCCAGTTTTTTAGAATAGAGATCAATATCTTCAAATAAGTTCTCAAAGTTTTCGCTGGATTGCTCAATGTCACGGAACCCTTGTACCAAGTCTTCTAATTGAAAAGATCCATCATGAATGGCTGCTACTTGTGCAGTAAAGGTCAATTCTGGTGCGATGGTATATGAAAACTCATCTTTCAGCTCATACAAGAGATCATCCTTGATATCTGCATCTTTAAACGCTTCTACGTAAAGGTCTTGTGCTTTATGTAAGTCATCCGTTTCTTCCTCCAATAGAACGGAGACATATCGCAGCATGTTGTCGGATAAGTATTTATAAAAGACCAAGCCTAATAAATAACTCTTGTATTCGTTGGCGTCCATTTTAGAACGCAGAATATCTGCGGAATTCCATAGTGCCTGGTATAAGCTTTTTGAATTTTTTTCGATTGGTTCTGTCATTGGTTGTTTACCTCATTTGTATTTGTATTTTTAGGTCTGATACATTTATTCTACACTAATTTTAATCTTGTTGTATCCCCTGGTATATAATAGTAGATTCTTCTCTAATCATCTGACTACCTTTTCCTTTTATTTCGAATCAAGGGACTTTTCTACTACTTGTCATTTTTCTGGTTCCGTATCGGATTGCCTTTCTCGTAGTAATCTACCTTTCCTTGATTGCTTTGATCGTAGTCATTTCCATTACTGAAAAACGATAAATCATTCAGATTGTATTTTCTCTTTGAATATATGAATACTATCACTGTTATAATAATATTATTATAACAAAAGAGGCGTAAACATACGAATCTATACGTATCAAAAACAATCAATTTTGATACATACTAAAGAGCCACTTTTCTAATAGAAAAGTGGCTTTTTCCTGTTCCTAAAGTCGTTTCTTTAACTACAATTCTTTTACATACCTTTATAATACAATAATAAAGTGACAATGCGACAGATTCGGGAATTACTTAACTACTTTACATTACTATCTAATAAAGTCAGGGATTCTTAAACGGTTCTCACTTTTCATCAAAGTAAATACTTGGTTGAAAAAACATTTGGGAATTTGAAAAGCCGTAAAAAATAACTATTAATAGCATTTTTAAGTCACATTAATTAATAGTTATTTTTTTATGTTTGTATTTTAGAATCTACATATTTTTTTATTTTTAAAGATAGATTATTTTTTAGACTATTCACAGCAAATATAGCAGAGAAAAGTAATATTAAGTAGTCTATATCATCTCTTGGAATATTAAGCAGAATAGTTAATATAATTGGAACATATAACCATACTTTCATAAGAAAAGCTTCATACAATTCCTTGTACTTTAATATATTTTTCATCATTTTATTGAACCACTTAAGTTGAATTAGCACTAAATAGTCATCTAGTAAGCTAAATACTAATGTAAAAGGAGAAAACAATAGAAAAATTAAAAACGCAAAATTGAACCAGTTAGTGAAAATCTTAGTATAATTTATATTTATAATAAAATTATAAAACTCTGTATTTATAACGTAGTCTTCAAAAAATCCACTAAAAAAGTAGTTTGCTATTGAAAAAGACAACATTACAAATATAAAGATAAGATATAAAAATAAAAAGACAGCAAGTATATTAATTACAAAAAGTCCAACTCTTTTTGTTATTTTCTTTATGTTAATCACTCTTTCTGATAGTATAGTATGTAATTTTTTTATTATATCACAATATAAATTAGGTAATTAATAATAAAAAAGAGAATTGCAGACAAATAATTGCACTTAAATTAAGTCAGAAGGATATTAAAGACTTTCATTATCACATTGCAATTATAAATTATTGCGGCGTGATAATTAGTTGTTGCCTGGTAACAATAAATACTGTATAATTAAATTAATTTATAGAAGAGGTGGTTGTTATGAATATTAAAAAATTTCGCAGGATAAGTAGGGGTAGCTCTTTATTATTGAAAATATTTGCTATATTTAGCATCACCCTTGTCATATATGGCTTATATACAATCCTATTTGGTGATGGCAATTTCTGGTTCACATATAAGGGCCCATCTATTCCCTTATTTTCTATGGGAGGAAGTTCTGGAAGTGTAGGAATTACTGATGCTGAAGAAAAGTTAGCGTCAATGATTATTGTCCCTTTCACAGTTGTTGTCTTTTCCTTTATTCTTTTAAAAGGTAGTCAAATTTTTACATGGTTAGGCAAAGGAGAAACTCCTTTTTCTGAAAAATTTGCAAATGCTATTAAACGTTTGAGTTTGGTGCTTATTATTTTTGATTTACTTGTTCCTATCATTTTTTATTCAGTATTATCTTTGATTTCGGTAGATGGGTATAACTATACGATAGGCTTCGGTTCTGCCTTCATAATAGGCATCATTTTATTTATCGTTTCTGAAATATTTAAGTACGGCATTGAATTGCAGTCTCTAGCAGATGAGACAGTATAAGGAGAGTTTTTTAATGGCAATTGTTGTAAGATTGGATCGTGTCATGGCGGACCGAAAAATGCTTCTAAAAGATTTGGCTAACGAAGTGGGGATAACGAATGCAAACTTATCGAAGTTAAAGAATGGTAAAGTAGTAGCGATTCGATTTGAAACTTTAAATAAAATTTGTAGAGTGTTAAACTGTCAGCCAGGAGATATTTTAGAATACGTTAAAGATTAAGCGATTTTAATTTACTGCCCTATAAATAGACGTGACTATAAGATGTCTAATGATTATATTTTAATTAGGAGAAGTAAAGAAAAATTAAATATGCTGAGAGATCTTTTAATATCATGTATTAGCATAGGGATTTCTTTGTACTCCTATTCAATTATTGAAAAAATGGTCTGAGTATAATCACACTAATAAGCTTCTTTTAGTTGCTAGATTACTAAGGATTGTTACAACAAGCAGAAGCTCTTTTTTGGGGGTAACTTTTTATTAATTTCGTATACATGGACCGCTTCGTATCATGCTTTGCTATTCTTTAGTAAGTATCATGTGATTTAAGTGCGAAATGTGAAAATTTCGAGCATAGATAGCACAAAAGCCACCTCTACAACGGATAGAGGTGGCCTTTTGTGCACTCGTTGTGACTCCGAGCGTGCAGGTTAACGATACTTTTTCGTCTATTATACCAAGTCAACGGATCCTTATTATCGCCCAACTCACAACTCGTTTTCGATCATCCGTTTCTGCTTGTTCCTTGTGATGGTGCTGACACTGATTCCTGTCATTTTTTCTACTTCCTTATAAGAATGCGTTTCTAATAGATTCATGGCAAGCTCTATTTGCTGTTTGGAGAATTTCTTTGGTCGTCCTTCCTTAAATCCAGGATGCTGTTTAGCAATCTCTTTCCCTTCTTGTGTCCGTTCCACAATTAAATCTCTTTCGAAATCCGCAAAGGCACTAAAGATGGTAAAGATGAGCCGTCCAGTTGACGTATTCTCAATAATCCCTAAATTAAGGACATTAATCCGAACACCTTTTTCAAATAAAAATTTAATGGTATTCAAGGCATCTTGTGTGCTACGTGCAAAACGATCGAGTTTAGTTACGACCAAGGTATCCCCGCTTTCAATATCTTGAAGTAGTTTTTGAAATTCTGGACGCTCGCTTTTGGTTCCGGTTATTTTTTCAGAATAAATTTTGTCACATCGTTCTTCTTCTAATAGTCGAAGTTGTCCGTCCAAATCTTGATGACGGGTACTGACCCGTGCATAGCCATATTTCATGATTTTTTACCCTCACTTTTGGTCATAAGTTATGACACCTTACTAACGTTGATTGTAAAGGAATAAAAAATCATAGTCAATACTCTTAAGTTATGAATATAATCAAGTGTAGCCTGTCCAGTATCGAATAAACAATACAGAAATAATGGATTAAATATTATAATTAAATTCCCTCTAGGGAGTTTACTTTTTACAGTCTATGCTTAGAGGGGAGAAGGAGTATATAATTGTATAACGTGAAATATTTATGTCTTCCTTCTATTTTTACTTCTAACTAGTCGATTTTTTTCATTCCTGAACCTTCTCGAAGTGACTTTGTAGCTTTTACCCCCACTGCAACACTCATCCGTCCATCTATAGGAGTTGCCTTTGGTTCTATACCTTCTAATACATAATCAATGAAAGCATGTACAATTTTTTGGTCACCTTGAAAATGACTATTATTATTTTTAGGTTTCTTAAAATTATATATGATATTATTTATACTATTTTGATAATCAATAGTTGTTAGAGTTATCGTTTGCTTTATATCGTCACTCTCTATTCTTCCTTTTGATCCAATGATTATGTATTTCCTTAAATATTCGGGAGTAAAATGACATTGAAGATAAGAAGCTTTAACACCATTTTCTAACTCCATAATTACAATGCTATTATCTTCAACATCTATTTCAGCATCAGTAATATTATTTAATTTATCCAACACAAAATTTTCTTTATTATCATAGAAATCCAATCCACCAAATGCGGATACTTTTTTCGTATATGAATCAGCAAGCATATGGATAACATCAAAGTCATGTGAAGCTTTATGAACTAGCAATGAATTAGAATATTTCCGATTTCTATGCCAAGTTTGAAAGTATTGTTCTCCACCCATACCTACAGAATGCTCTACACAAATCTCTTTCAATTCTCCAATTGCATTAGTATCAATTAGATTTTTCATTTGAGCATATAAATCCATGTATCTCATATTAAATCCAATCATTAATTTCATTCCACTTTTTTTCCATACGTTTAACACTTCATCGCAATCCTCTATAGTTGTTGCCATAGGCTTTTCAAGGTAAATATGCTTACCTGCATTAAGCACATCTATAGTTTGTTTTCTATGTAAATAATCTGGGGTCAAAATTACTATAGCATCTATATCTTTTCTCAATAATAATTTTTTATAATCATTGGTAATAAAGATGCTATCATCTACATTCTCTTTAAACCAATTTATTGCATCCTTATCTATTTCAGCTAAACCAGTAATTTTTGATCTACCATTTGTATTATTCCAGGAATCAATAAAATATCTCCTATGGCCAGCTCCTATTAATCCAATGTTAACTGTTCTCACTTTTTAATCATTCCTCATATTTTCATTTCTTACTTTAATTTCCCTTTTTTTAGTATCTATATATTTTTTTACATAGTAATTAAATCTCAAAAACATAGAAAAATAATCTGAATTTTAATTTTTTTCTCCTATATAGGTTTATTTTAAGTAAACCTAGAGGAATATAAAAATAACTCTTCTATTAAAATTAGAAGAGTTATTTTTATAAGCTTTTTATTAACTTATTCAACGATAGTGTAAATAGTTATTGACTTAGTAATTATTTAGATTGTAAACAGGAATAATTTTTAATTCTCCACCGTTTCTTAAAGATTCAGTAGCTTTAACTCCAACTGCTACACTCATCCGTCCATCTATAGGAGTTGCATTCGGCTCTACACCTTCTAATATATAGTCAACAAATGCCTCTGTTATTCTTGGATCTCCTCCTGCATGTACACCTTCGGTAGCTTTCATATTTATTTCCAAATCACTCATATCATGTAAAGTTCCAGTATTTCTAGTTTTAATTATTATTTTTTCATTTACCTCATCATTTTCTATACGTCCCTTCGTTCCAATAATAACGTAATTTCTTTGATAATCAGGAGTAAAGTGGTTTTGTAAGTAAGATGCTTTAATTCCATTCTCTAATTCCATAATAAGAATATTATTATCTTCTACATCTATTTCATCATCGATCTGATTCTCAAGTCCATCTGATTTAAAGTGTTCTTCTTTGTTGTAAAAATCTAAACTTCCAAAAGCAGAAACTTTTTTTACATAGCTATTAGAAAACATGTGTATCATATCAATATCATGAGAAGCTTTTTGCAATAGCAATGAATTAGTGTATTTTGAATTTCTATGCCAATCTTGATAGTAATACACACCACCACGCCCTACAAAATGTCGAATCCAAATAGCTTTTACCTCACCAATATAGCCATCATCGATATATTTTTTCATTGTCTGATACATAGGCATATATCTCATATTAAACCCAATCATAAGTTTACGTCCTGATTTCTTCCAAATTTTAATAATTTCATCACAATCTTCAATTGATATAGCCATAGGCTTTTCTAAGTATAAATCCTTCCCTGCATTCAAAGTATCAATAGCATGCATTTTATGTTTGTAGTCTTCTGTTAAAACAACTACTGCGTCTACATCATCTCTTACTAATAATTCTTTATAATCATTCGTAAAATATGCATCTTCTGTAACATCTTTTTTAAATTTTTCTAATGCATTATTATCAATATCTGCTACAGCAGTGATGACCGACCTTCCATCTGGATTATGCCATAGTTTTGTTATGTATCCTCGGTGTCCTACTCCGATTATACCTAATCTTAATTTTTTCATTTTATTACCTCCATTATTATTTAAATTATTCATTATTTTCCACCCCTATTTGCAATACCTTCAATAAACTGACGCTGGAATATTATGAATATAACCACCATAGGCCAAATAGCTAGTAAGGCTGCGGCCATCAGTACTGGATAATTGGTTGTATGTATATCTTGTAAACTTGCTAGTCCTGCAGATAAAGTCATTGATTTCTTCGACGTATTAACAATTAATGGCCAAAGTAGTGTATTCCAAGTGAATAGCGAAGTACTGATTACTAATGATACAATTCCAGGTTTTACTAAAGGTAACATCACTTTAAAAAATATAGTAAAATGATTTGCACCATCTATAATTGCTGCTTCTTCTATCTCATCAGGGATCGCTATAAAGTATTGTCTCATCAAAAATGTACCAAATGCACTAAATAGATTTGGTAAAATCAATGCCCGAATAGTATTTGATAATTTCAAAGCTGTAATGATCTGAAATTGAGGAATAATAAAGATTTGACTTGGAACCATCAATACAGATAAAACTAAAAGAAATAGAAAATCTCTTCCCCAGAAATCTATACGTGCAAATACATAACCTGCCATTGAACAAAAAATAACTTGTCCAATAGTGGCAGCTACTGTAAAACTTAAAGTATTTATGTACAAATTTTTAAAAGGTAACGTATTAAACGCTTCTATAAAATTTGATAATTCCCATTTTTGAGGAAATATCTTAGGTGGAATAGCCATAGACTCTGAAACAGTCTTGAATGCAGTTAATATCATCCATATAAAAGGAAGAATGGTTAATACTGCACCAAAAATTAATATAATATGGATTAATGTTTTATCTGAAAATCCTTTTTTTTTGGTGTTTTTTACTTTATTTTTTTTTCTATTTATTATTTTTTCATTCTCAATGTTCTCCATGTTCATCTCTCCTTAATTTTATCAAGAATTTCACTTATTTTTATTACAGATAAGTAACCCATTTCTTTTGAAGTTTTAGTTGAATGCTTGTAATTATAAGAATTACTATGAAAATAGCAATTGATATTGCTGATGCATACCCTTTATCCATATATTCAAAAGCATTTTGGTAAAATTCATAAATGACTGTTCTTGTAGTAGATAATCCATTACCTGTTCTTGGAATTAAAAGAAAAATTAAATCGAACATTTGAAAGGATTGGATTAATGAAGTGATACTCACAAAGAAAATAGTTGGTGCGAGTAATGGAATAGTTATATGAATGAATTTTTTATATGGACTAGCGCCATCTATATCTGCAGCTTCATAATAACTTCTGGGAACAGTCTGTAGTCCTCCCAAAAAAATATAATTTTTATAGCTATCCCACTCCATATTGTTACAATTATCAGTGCTATTTGGGAAAATTTTGGATCTGTTATCCAATTAATATTCTCTATACCAAAAATACCAATAAATTGATTCAATAGGCCGTATTGTCCATTGTAAAGCCATCTCCATATCATTGCTATTGCAGCTGGCATAGTGACTGCTGGTAGAAAAAATAATACCCTATAAATACTCTTACCTTTAATATTTGAATTTAAGAGAGTTGCTATGATTAACGCTAAAAGAATTGTGACCGGTACTGAAACGGCAGTAATTACAATTGTGTTTATAAATGATTTACCTACCTGTACATCCTGTATTAAACGTTGATAATTAACTAATCCAATCCACTTCCAATTTCCAAACGCACCTAAATTAGTGAAGCTATAAAAAAAATTTTGAAAGAAAGGAATGATATAAAAAATTATTAAACCAGATAAAAGTGGAAATAATAATACAATTGCCGCTATATACTTTGATCTTCTCTGCTGTTTGAGGCTCGTATATGGTTTCAATTTTCTCTCTCCTCTATTAATAGTATTAATACAATGACATTTCTTACAGGATTAATTGTATTGTTCAAACAAATCAAACTTTTTCTAAAAAAAAGCAATAACAATTTTTCATCACAAACTCTACCAAAAAATGATGAATGATTGTCATTGCCACAAACTGGATAGAGAAAACGTAATAAATTAATCCTCTAATTGATAGAATTTTCTAATTACATCTGATATTAATTATATGCAATATCATTTCTCTTCTTCTAGAGCTTTATTCATTTGCTCTGCTAGAGTATTTAATCTTTCTGAAATATTTGTATCAAGAGAATAAATATCATTAATTGCTTGACTTTCATAGTCATTCCATTTAGAAGTATTTTCTGATACAGGGAATGGGTGTGAGTATTCTAAGCTATTTACATAAGCTTCCAAGTTTAATTCAGGATAAGATTCTACCCAAGTATTTAACATTCCTTCATGACCAGGAATAATTACACCAGATTCCGCCCAAACTTTGTTAGCCTCTTCACTTCCTAAATACTTTATAACTGCTGCTGCTTCCTCTTTGTTTGTACTACTTGCACTTAATGCATAAATTAATCCATGAATTACTGCCCCTTTTTCTTTCATAGATGGCATTTCAACTAAGTCTATATGATCACTTACTTCTGACTCCATCAATACAGGAATATTCCAAGAAGCTAAATATGCCATTCCCAAACGACCTGAAGCGAATAAATCTCTTGCGGAAGACTCAGATTGTACATTAAGATCTGGTGAAAGACCTTTCTTAATTAAATCCACATGCTTCTCAAAAGCTTCAATCGTGTTACTATCTGAATATCCAGATTTAGTTCGATCTTCATTAATGACAAAACCTTTGTTCTGAAAAATTTGATTGTATATTCCTTCTTGCGTTTGAATATTGGCAGAAACACCATATATATCATTATCCACATCTGTTATTGCTTCAGCTGCTTCAATCATTTCTTCCCAAGTCCAGTCATCTTCTGGATAACTAACTCCTGCATCATCAAAAATATTTTTGTTATACCACAATGAAGTAGTATCCCAATCTTTAGGTATTCCATACAATTCATCATCATAAGTGTAAAGCTCGAGTAAGCTATCAGGATAATTATTCAAATCAATTTCGCTATCTTTTAGATATGAATCAATTGGCTCTATTATTTCATTAGCAGCATACTGAACAAAATTAGGTCCGTTCATCCAAACAATATCAGGCATAACTTCACCTGAAGCTGCAGCTTCAAGTCTGGTCCAATATTGCGGGTTAGGTGTGATTTCAAATTCTACTTTGATATTAGGATTCTCATCTTCAAAGTTATCTAATATTTCTCTTAAAACTGGCTCTTGATTTTGATTCCAAAAAGCTAAAGAAACAGTCGTAATTTCTGAATCTGCTTCCCCACTAAGACTTCCATCAGTTTCAGAATCATTACTACCACAGCCAGCTAATAAAGCACTTCCTAATAATATATACATACTCTTTTTAAATAATTTCATGTTAATTCCTCCCTATTATTGTTTATATAATCTTCTGTATTCTGAAGGTGTTAGTCCTTCTTGTTTCTTAAACATTCTACTGTAGTGCGGTGTAGTTTTAAAACCACATTTTAATGATATTTCCGAAATGGATACGTTCTCATTTATAAGCTTACTCTTTGATTGCAATACTCTATATCTAAACATATAGTCAATAATAGATATTCTCATTAATTTTTTAAAAGTCCTGGACATATGTGATTTACTCATATTTAGTTCTTTTGTTATATCATCTAAAATAATAGTATGATCGTAATTTTTTTCTATATAATTAAATATCATTTCTAAAAACTGTTTATCTTGGATACTATGATGACTTTTCCCTCGTATCAAATACGAAGAACATCTGTTGAGCTCAATAAATACATATACTAACAAACATTCAATAGCGATCTTATTATGCTGGTTCTTATTCTGAATCAGCTCATTTATCCTTTTAAATACCATATTAGCCATGTTAAGATTTTGACTATCGATTATTATTCGTACAGGTATATCATTTTTATTATCAAATAAACTAGCTAACTCTTCTATTTTATTTCTTTTCAATAAAGTTCTATAATATAACTTATTTATTTTTAGTCTAGTAAAGGTAAAATCTTCACTACACTCAACTTCTTGAAAAAAGAATTTACATCCTTCATTAATAAAAATAACATTTCCACTTTCTACACAATATGTTAAATTATCAATTTTTAATATTCCAACTCCTTTATGCACAATAATTAGAAGTAAGTAACTTTGTGGATAATTGAACTGAGAGAGATCAATGGTTTCTATTTTGTATTGGATTTCTATTTCCATTGTTGTCAACCTTTCTTACTACTTATTTTATCTGTAAACGTTTGCAAAACAAGTCTTTAAAATATCAACTTTTCAAGTAATTTATCTATAAAGGTTTTTATTAATATTTTGTGTTTAAATATAATTTTTGATTTGTCAAATTACTAAAAAATGATTTTTATCTACTGCTGGATAAGTCTTATCTGCTAAACGAATGAATTGTTCTGCTTTTAGTAAAGCTTCTTCTTTTGAAATGTTTTTTAGTACTTGAGAGAATCATATTTTTTATTCTTGTTTTACTTAACTCTTTAATGTATGCAGGGTGAGGAAAACACTGTTGGAGAATATAGTGAACCCCAAAAGTTGGAGTTTATGTAATTAAATATTAAGCAGCTATTTGAGTGTCTTGTTTTCGGTATGCAACCGGAGATAGTCCACTCAATTTTGTTTTAATACGTTTGTTGTTATAGTAATCAATATAGTCTTCAATCCGTTGTTTAAGCGTGGTGTAAGACACGCTTTCTTCCCCATAATACATCTCCTGCTTCAAAAGTCCAAAGAAATTTTCCATAGGTGAATTGTCCAAACAATTATACCTTAATGATTCCATTTTCCTATAGACGATCTCAAAGGACCAACATACTTCAAACTGGTTCAATCAAGGATAGTGAAGGGGGCCTGTTTGACGTGCAGACTCAAGGTCTTCTGTTGTTGACCGCTTCTTCTTCACCTCTACTATATAAAAAATAGTAGTGCATATCCACCGTCGTGGATAGTACACTACTAATCTTAGTATGTTTGACGAAGAGCCATAATTTATTGTGTTTCCTCTATTTTTTCAGTACCAATAGCAGCAGAATAATGATCTTGTTTTGAAACTCATCTTTATTCCATTCACTAAAAATAGTGAAGGGAATCGTATTTCAATTTAAACGTATTTTAAAATTAAGGTATTGGATAATCCCCTGAGCGATATACTTCATACCACTCTTCTCGACTTAACGTGATATTGGAAGCTTCACAAATAGCAGCAATACGTTCAGGATTCATACTACCTATGATTGGTTGCATATGTGCTGGATGGCGTAGTAACCAAGCAATAGCAATTGCTTCTCGTGCTACTGATTTTTCAGACGCAAGTCTATGGAGTACTTCATTTAGTTCGACAAAATCTGGATGATCAAAAAATAAACCTTCCTTTTGCATCCCAGCTTGAAAAGGAGACCAAGGTTGAATCGTCATATCATTAATTCTACTATATTCTAAAATAGATCCATCTCTGGTACTGGCAAAATCATTACTCGTATTTACATTAAAACCAGCATCTATCATTGGATGGTGAGTTACACTTAGCTGAAGTTGATTGATTAAAAGAGGTTGGGTTACATATTTTTTTAGTAACTCTATCTGCATAGGGTTTTGATTGCTTACTCCAAAATGAAGGACTTTCCCACTTTTTTCTAGCTCATCAAAAGCTTCTGCGACTTCTTCTGGTTCAAATAAAGTATCTGGTCTATGTAACAATAGAGTATCTAAATAATCTGTTTGCAGACGCATTAGACTTTCTTCTACTGATTTTATAATATGTGATTTAGAAAAATCATACATTTTCCCTTTCACAATTCCAGTTTTAGATTGTAGACTAACTGAATCTCGTTTAATTCCAAGATTCTTAAATGCTTGCCCAAAAATTTTTTCAGATTCACCATCACCGTATATATCAGCGTGATCAAAATAATCAATTCCATTTTCTAACGAGGTTTGAATAACTTTTTCTGCTTGAGAATGATCTAAACTATTCATTCTCATGACACCTAAAGAAATTTCAGAAACAAACCAACCACTGTTACCAAGATTTACTTTCTTCAAAAAATCACACCTTTTCTTTTTGGAATCGTTCTATTAAAACATTATATCACTACGAATACAAAGATGGAAATACGAAAGAACGAACAATGAAGAACTATATCCCAAAAATAAAACTAGACAATAAAAAAGATAGCGACAAGAGAGGAAAACCTCTTTTGTCGCTATCTAAACCGGATTTATTAAAGCCATCTGTCGGATTCGAACCGACGACCCCCACCTTACCATGGTGGTGCTCTACCGACTGAGCTAAGACGGCAATAAAAAAAGACTCCGCAAGTAGGACTCGAACCTACGACATCATGATTAACAGTCATGCGCTACTACCAACTGAGCTATTGCGGAATAATATATAAAATGCGCGGCAGCGTCCTACTCTCACAAAGGGAAACCCTTCACTACAATCGGCGCTTGGAAGCTTAACTTCTGTGTTCGAGATGGGAACAGGTGTGGCCTTCCAGCCATCGCCACCGCACATTTTTATGGGATTAAGGAAACATTGTTCCCTCAAAACTGAATACACAACATGAAAAACAAAGGTTGACCAGGCACCGCATTACGTCGCTGCCTGTTTTTGGTTAAGTCCTCGACCGATTAGTACGGGTCCGCTCCATGCATCGCTGCACTTCCACTTCCCGCCTATCCACCTGATCGTCTCTCAGGGGTCTTACTCACTTCAAGTGATGGGAAATCTCATCTTGAGGGGGGCTTCACGCTTAGATGCTTTCAGCGTTTATCCCGTCCACACATAGCTACCCAGCGATGCTCCTGGCGGAACAACTGGTACACCAGCGGTGTGTCCATCCCGGTCCTCTCGTACTAAGGACAGCTCCTCTCAAATTTCCAACGCCCGCGACGGATAGGGACCGAACTGTCTCACGACGTTCTGAACCCAGCTCGCGTACCGCTTTAATGGGCGAACAGCCCAACCCTTGGGACCGACTACAGCCCCAGGATGCGATGAGCCGACATCGAGGTGCCAAACCTCCCCGTCGATGTGAACTCTTGGGGGAGATAAGCCTGTTATCCCCAGGGTAGCTTTTATCCGTTGAGCGATGGCCCTTCCATACGGAACCACCGGATCACTAAGCCCGACTTTCGTCCCTGCTCGACTTGTCTGTCTCGCAGTCAAGCTCCCTTCTGCCTTTGCACTCTACGAATGATTTCCAACCATTCTGAGGGAACCTTTGGGCGCCTCCGTTACACTTTAGGAGGCGACCGCCCCAGTCAAACTGCCCGTCTGACACTGTCTCCCGGCCCGATAAGGGCCGCGGGTTAGAGTGTTCCTGCCGCAAGGGTAGTATCCCACCGTCGCCTCGACCGAGACTAGCGTCCCGGCTTCATTGGCTCCTACCTATCCTGTACATACGGCACAAACACGCAATATCAAACTGCAGTAAAGCTCCATGGGGTCTTTCCGTCCTGTCGCGGGTAACCAGCATCTTCACTGGTACTATAATTTCACCGAGTCTCTCGTTGAGACAGTGCCCAAATCGTTACGCCTTTCGTGCGGGTCGGAACTTACCCGACAAGGAATTTCGCTACCTTAGGACCGTTATAGTTACGGCCGCCGTTTACTGGGGCTTCAATTCGAAGCTTCGCTCGAAAGCTAACCTCTCCTCTTAACCTTCCAGCACCGGGCAGGCGTCAGCCCCTATACGTCATCTTTCGATTTTGCAGAGACCTGTGTTTTTGATAAACAGTCGCTTGGGCCTATTCACTGCGGCTGACCTTTCGGTCAGCACCCCTTCTCCCGAAGTTACGGGGTCATTTTGCCGAGTTCCTTAACGAGAGTTCGCTCGCTCACCTTAGGATTCTCTCCTCGACTACCTGTGTCGGTTTGCGGTACGGGCAGTTAATTTCTAACGAGAAGCTTTTCTTGGCAGTGTGACTGCGGGAACTTCGGTACTTAATTTCCCTCCCCATCACAACTCATCCTTCGCGGGTAGAAGCATTTGACTCCTTCCCAGACTTGTTGCTTGGGCGCGCATATCCATCAGCGCGCATTCCGTTGCCTCCTGCGTCCCTCCATTGTTCAAACAAAATCAACTGGTACAGGAATCTCAACCTGTTGTCCATCGCCTACGCCTATCGGCCTCGGCTTAGGTCCCGACTAACCCTGGGAGGACGAGCCTTCCCCAGGAAACCTTAGTCATTCGGTGGACGGGATTCTCACCCGTCTTTCGTTACTCATACCGGCATTCTCACTTCTAAGCGCTCCACCAGTCCTCACGGTCTCGCTTCAACGCCCTTAGAACGCTCTCCTACCACAGAACCAATGGTTCTGTCCACAGCTTCGGTGATCTGTTTAGCCCCGGTAAATTTTCGGCGCAGGGTCACTCGACTAGTGAGCTATTACGCACTCTTTAAATGATGGCTGCTTCTGAGCCAACATCCTAGTTGTCTGAGCAACCCCACATCCTTTTCCACTTAACAGATACTTGGGGACCTTAGCTGGTGGTCTGGGCTGTTTCCCTCTCGACTACGGATCTTATCACTCGTAGTCTGACTCCCGGACGTGAATCAATGGCATTCGGAGTTTATCTGAATTCGGTAACCCGAGAAGGGCCCCTCGTCCAAACAGTGCTCTACCTCCATGATTCCTCGTGTCCGAGGCTAGCCCTAAAGCTATTTCGGAGAGAACCAGCTATCTCCAGGTTCGATTGGAATTTCTCCGCTACCCACACCTCATCCCCGCACTTTTCAACGTACGTGGGTTCGGTCCTCCAGTGCGTATTACCGCACCTTCAACCTGGACATGGGTAGGTCACCTGGTTTCGGGTCTACGACCCCATACTTATTCGCCCTATTCAGACTCGCTTTCGCTGCGGCTCCGCCTTTTCAGCTTAACCTCGCATGGAATCGTAACTCGCCGGTCCATTCTACAAAAGGTACGCCATCACCCATTAACGGGCTCTGACTACTTGTAAGCGCACGGTTTCAGGTACTATTTCACTCCCCTTCCGGGGTGCTTTTCACCTTTCCCTCACGGTACTGGTTCACTATCGGTCACTAGGGAGTATTTAGCCTTGGGAGATGGTCCTCCCGGATTCCGACGGAATTTCTCGTGTTCCGCCGTACTCAGGATACTGGTAGAGCGATTTGGGATTTCGCATACGGGGCTTTTACCCTCTTTGGCGCGACTTTCCAGTCGGCTTTTGCTATCCCTCTTCGTCTCACATTCCAGTCCTACAACCCCAGGAAGCAAGCTTCCTGGTTTGGGCTTTTCCCGTTTCGCTCGCCGCTACTCAGGGAATCGAATTTTCTTTCTCTTCCTGCAGGTAATGAGATGTTTCAGTTCCC
>NZ_CP090983.1:205000-282500 GCF_021513155.1 Jeotgalibaca sp. MA1X17-3 | reverse complement strand
TTGCTAACGAAATCTAATAATACATCCTTTTTACTCTTTTGACAAGCCTTTTTAATGTTTTTTTTAATAGAAAAAAATATTAAAAATAGTCGTTTTTCACTTAATTGGCCCAATCACGAACTTTGAATCCCCATGATTTGAATTCGTTCCTTTTTGGTGTCTTTTTCTCATCTTTTTCTTTTTTTATCTTTATAAAATTCGGAAATAAAAAAAGAGATATCTCTAAGAAATATCTCTTTTTTATATTTTTATTTTTTCCAATGGTTCTTGATGTATCTATCTCTTCCTGAGAGTGCTCGATAGTTCTTGTAATGAAATCCACTTTTCTTATAAAAGTCTTGATGATGCTCTTCCGCTGGATAAAATGGTTGTGCAGGTTCAATGGGGGTGATAATCGGCTTTTTGAACCTTCCACTTTCTTGTAATTCTCTTTTTGATTCTTCTGCTATCGCTCTTTGCTCTTCTGAATAGTAGAAAATAGCTGGACGATAGGAATTTCCTTGATCTACGAATTGTCCATTTGGATCCGTTGGGTCTGTTTGTTGCCAATATACCTCCACTAAATCTTTATAAGGAAATAATTTTGGATCAAACGTAATTTCAACTGCTTCGGTATGTCCTGTAGTTCCCGTACACACTTCTTCATAGGTCGGGTTTACTGTATGTCCACCAGTATAACCAGAAACGACGGACTCTATTCCAGGTAAACTGTCAAATGGTTTGACCATGCACCAAAAACATCCACCCGCAAACGTTGCTTTTTCTAGATTTCTTTCTTCCATACTCTTCACCCTCTCTTTTCTATATTTTATCATATCGTTGTTTGTCATACACTTTATCTAGCTTATCGATTACACATTGCGATTTTTATTAGTTTTTCGTTACTATTTACGAGTTTTCACGGCATTTTCTTTCGTGATTTTAGTAATTCCTCCCATATAAGGAACAAGTGGCTCAGGAATAGTAATAGAACCATCTTCATTTTGATAATTTTCCAAAATAGCAGTTACCGTACGTCCAACTGCAAGCCCTGACCCATTAAGAGTATGAACATAATCAAGCTTACCGTTTTCCTCTTTGCGATAACGTATCTTTGCACGTCTAGCTTGGAAATTCTCCGTATTTGAGCAAGAACTGATCTCTCGGTACGTGTTTTGTGCAGGTACCCATACTTCCACGTCATAAGTTTTCGCTGCAGAAAAGCCCATGTCTCCTGTACACAATACAATCGTACGATAAGGAAGCCCTAAATTACGTAATACTGATTCTGCATCATCTGTCATTTTTTCAAGTTCTTGATAAGAATTTTCTGGTTTACTAAACTTCACCATTTCTACTTTGTGGAACTGGTGCATCCGAATTAACCCTCTTGTATCTCGACCGGCACTACCAGCTTCTGAACGGAAGGAAGGACTCATCGCAGTAAAATATACTGGCAAATCTTTTTCATTTAGAATTTCATCACGGTAGTAGTTGGTTAGAGGGACTTCTGCTGTTGGAATTAGAAAAAAGGCACGGTCATCATTTAATTCAAAGACATCCTCTTTAAATTTAGGAAATTGTCCGGTTCCAAACATAGATGCTTCATTTACAATGTAAGGTGGAATGACTTCTGTATAACCTTGGTCATCATGTAGATCCAGCATGTAATTGTAACAAGCACGTTCCAAACGAGCACCTAGTCCTTTATAGAAGACAAAGCGAGATCCCGTTACTTTTGCTGCACGTTCAAAGTCTAAAATACCTAGGTCTTCCGCTAAGTCATAGTGAGCTTTTGGTTCGAAATCAAATGTACGTGGTTCTCCCCATTTACGAATTTCTACATTTTCTTCTTCATCTTCTCCAATAGGAACAGATTCATGAGGTATATTTGGCAACCGTACCGCAATATAGGTTGTTTTTTCTTCAATCTCATCTAGCTCAGTATCTATTTGTTTGATTTTTTCGCCAACTTGTTTCATTTCTGTAATTTTATCAGCTGCATCTTCTTTATTTCTTTTCAATGTAGCAATTTCTTGAGAAACTTGGTTCCGGTATTGTTTAAGCTGTTCCGTTTCGTTAATTTTTTCTCTTCTTCGTTCATCTAGTTGCTGGAAACGTGCAAGTTCTTCTTCTTTTACACCTCTGACTGCCAACTGTTCCACGACTTCTTCATAATGATCTCGTAACTTTTTCATATCTAACATTGTTCTTCCCCCTATTTATTTCTATTGATAAAACTCTCCTAAAAATACAAAAAGACCATTCCATCCCCTATAACCCTGGGACGAAATGGTCTGACGCGGTACCACCCAAATTTGAACGCAGTCTTCTGCATCCACACTCTTTGACGGTAACGGTTGACCCGAAATAATTTACTCCACCTCTGTGTTTCGATTATTTGCTTCATATGTGGATTCAATAAAAGAACATATCGATTCGCACCATCCATCGACTCTCTTTATCTGTTCATTTTATTTACTATTCACATGCATTGCTATTTTTTTATTTGTAAAGTGACTTGCTTCGTAGATTATCATTATTTTACTGAAGCACTGCTATAAAGTCAATCAACTTCCTATTTGGTGTTAGCTAAAAAAATCCACTAATGAATTCTGTAACTGTCGTCCAGCCGCTTACAAATGCGCCCGATACCCATCTCCAGCCTATTGTAAGGATATTTGCTTTCTCCACTGTCTCTGCAACAGCTACATTCACTTCTTCACCTTTAGAACCATCCAAATAGCCAAGGTCATCGCCTTCTATACTAATGGTCATCTTTCCAACTTCTGTTCCTTTTTCGATAGGTGCTTCAATCAGTCCATCCTCATTCATTAATTCAGAATTCAGATTTAAGTTTGCATCTACTGTTCTTTCTTCAGCTTTCTTGGTTACAACAGTCAAGTCTTCACTATAAACTAAGCCAATTTCTTCCTGTTTTCCTTTTGCAATCGGAATAGTAGGGTTACTCTCAACTACACTATCTTTTTCAATGATTTGAACTTTTTCATAGTTTTTGAATGCGTAGTCCATCATGCGTTTTGTTTCGGAAAAACGTTCTGCATAATTTTCTTGATTTTCTAACCCTATTAAAACGGTGATAATACGCATGTCACCTTCTACTGCTGTCCCTGTAAAACTAGCTCCTGACTCATCGGTTGTCCCTGTTTTCAAACCATCTACTCCTGCACGATAGTAGGGTTCTCCAGGAAGCATGAGATTATACGTGCTCATTTGAATCTCGTCGCCCGAACCTTCCATAAAGGTCTTTTCAGTTATTTTAGTTGTTTCCAATACTTCTGGGTAATCATTCAAAAGATGGTCCGCTACTATTGCGACTCCTCTTGCTGTCATATGGTTTTCTTGATCTACAGGAGCACCTGGATATAGTTGACCAAACTCATTTGCATAACTATTCGGCAAGCCCGTTGAGTTATAAATATCGTAGTCTTCTATTCCCCACTCATCTAGTTGAGCAATCATTCGGTCTACAAATTTTTGTTCTGAACCAGCTAGCGTCTCTGCCATCGCAATAACCGCTCCGTTACCAGAATAAATTAACATCGCTTCATATAAATCTTTTATAGTATAATCAAAATCAAAACGCATAGGAACATTTGAAAGTTCATAATCCTGACTGATATTTTGGGCATAGTCACTTAACGTTACCTTTTGATCCCAAGATAGCTCGCCTTGCTCAATAGCATCCAAAATAACATATGTACTTATTAACTTCGTCATAGAGGCAATTCCTAATGATTCATCTGGATTTTGACTAAATAATACTTTATTTGTTTCAGGCTCAATAATAAATGCTGCTTTCGCATCTACTTCAATCGGTTCTTCTGCTGCTGCAACCTCTGGAATTGCTGCAAACGGACTAACTACTAGTCCAACAGTCAAAAGTTTTATGGTCCATTTTTTCATCATTTTTATTTCCATTATCTTCACTTATTCTCCATTCGCTTACTTTATATTATTTTATAAATTCAATATCTCATGCACTTTCTTATGGTAGCTTAAAACGATCAAAAAAACAATAAACTTTCGGTATCCTTTTCAAAAAAGAACAGCTAGTTAAAGGAATGGTTTTCCTTTAACTAGCTGTTCTTTATAGTTTGTTTCAAGGGCAGGCGCAGCATGAATTTTGTCTGCTCATCTGTTGATTCTGCGTGGATGTATCCCCCATGCAAAGTAACAATACTCTGAGCAATTGCTAAGCCGAGTCCAGTCCCACCGGTATGCTGAGATCGAGAGTTCTCTACACGATAAAAACGACCGAATAATTCATCCAGAGATTCTTGTGGAATTTTTTCACCATTATTAATAACAGAAATAACCGCTTCTGTACCAATTTTATCCGCTTCAATATGAATCCAAGTACCCCCTTTTCCATATTTCAACGCATTGGAAATAAGATTATTGAAGACACGTGCAATTTTATCAACATCCACCTCAATCATCAGTGGTTCTGTTTTCATGAATACTTCCACTTCCATATGCCTTTTACTAGATTCCAATTCAAACTCAGCAGCGATTTGTTCTAAAAATCTACCTAAGTTTAATTCTTGAACAGACAGAGGAGTAGATGTTTGTCTTACTTTTGTATATTCGAAAAGATCATTTACCAATACTTTCATTTGAAGAGCTTTTGTATACGCGATATGAATATACCGCTCCACATCTTCCATAGCACCATATTGTCCATCTTCAATTAACCCTAAGTAGCCAATAATTGAAGTCAATGGCGTACGAATATCATGACTTACGTTCGTAATGAGCTCATCTTTTGATTGCTCAATTTTTCTTTCCTCTTCCATAGCAGCAACCGTACTGTCTACTAGTGTATTAATACTCGTAACAACGTCATTCATACTGCCAGAAATCGGATCAATACGATAATCAAAATGTCCGGAAGCAATATAATGAAGTTCATCCAGGATGTGACTCAATTGCATTTGCTTGTAGCGACGAGCAAGTCTCCACCAGGTGAAAAGGAGGGCGAACAGGGCCGCCGCCCCCATAATCGGAAGACGATAATCACTCAAGGCTATATCAATTAAAAGAACCAATTCCCAAAGTGATTTAAATTCACCAATCATTGTAGGAGGAGTAGAAATTAAACGATTAAATAAAAGTAAGAACCCCATGTAGATAAAGTAGGTAATCGTCAACGTAACAACCGCTTCTAAAATTAGTTCGCCTAGTTCTTTCTTTGTTAACTTACACAAAATAAAGGTTCCTTTCTCGTTTTAAAATTTTTAAAGTGGTCTTACTTATCAGTAATTTTGTACCCTACTCCCCAAACCGTCTGAATTACTTTCTCTCCACCGGTTGCCGTTTCTATTTTATCTCGAAGGTGACTGACATGTACCATTACCGTTTTAGCAGATACGATACTTTCTTGTAACCATACCCGTTCAAAAATTTCATCTGCACTGAAAACACGATTTGGATTAGAAGCTAACAAGTAAAGAATACCAAATTCAAGAGCAGTCAATTGAATGTCTTTACCCGTTAGTGTTTTTACTTCGTGTGATTGTTTGGTAATAACTAATGGCCCTACTTCAATCACATCTTGTTCAGATTCTTGCTGAGACCTAGTGGAACGACGAAGTAGAGATTTAATACGTGCCATTACTTCCAGAGGATTAAATGGTTTGGAGACATAGTCATCCGCTCCAGAGGTTAATCCTTGAATTTTATCCATATCTGTAGATTTAGCACTAAGAATTAATACAGGAATATGGTTTTCATCATCACGTAATTCTTTCAATACGGTAATGCCATCTTTTTTGGGCATCATCACATCCAAAATAATCAATTGAATATCTAAATTTTGTTTTAACATTTGTAATGCTTGAATTCCATTATATGCTTTTAATGGTTCGTACCCTTCGTTCTTACTATATATACTTAAGAGATCTACAATTTCACGATCATCATCTACTATTAAAATTTTCATACTGCACCTCATTTTCACAATTATTGTTCTTACGAGTGTACCAATTAAATATAAAGGATTGATTAAGAAAAGTTCAATTTTCTATCATGATTATACCGATTGTTCTGCTTATTTGCTATCTCAAGGTTAAATTTTTCAAAAATAAAAAAGGAAAGTCTGCTTTTCTACAGACTTTCCTCTTAATTCTTTATCTATTATGGAAAGAATAGTTTGGTGCTTCTTTCGTAATTTGAACATCATGAGGATGAGATTCAATCAATCCAGCGCCAGACATCCGAATGAATTGTGCATTTTCGCGTAATTCTTCTAAGTTAGCAGCTCCTACATAACCCATTCCAGAACGGATCCCACCGAGCAATTGGAAAATAATATCACCGGCTCCACCTTTATAGGAAACACGTCCCTCAATTCCTTCTGGAACTAGTTTATTCGCTTCATTTACACCGCCTTGGAAGTAACGGTCACTAGACCCTTTTTCCATAGCTGCTAAGCTACCCATTCCACGGTACGTTTTGAAACGACGGCCTTGATAAATTTCAAACTCACCTGGTGATTCATCCGTACCTGCGAGCATGCTTCCTAACATAACAGCATGTCCTCCTGATGCCATTGCCTTCACAATATCACCAGAATATTTGATTCCCCCATCAGCAATGATGGTTTTCCCATATTCTCTTGCTACACTTGCTGCGTCATAGATAGCTGTAATTTGCGGAACACCTACTCCAGCAACGACACGAGTCGTACAAATAGAACCAGGGCCAATTCCTACTTTTACAACATCTACGCCTGCATCATACAACGCACGTGTAGCATCAGCTGTAGCTACATTTCCAGCAATTAAAGTCGCTTCTGGGAATTTTTCGCGGATTTCTTTGATTTTACGAATCACGCCTGCACTATGTCCGTGTGCAGTATCAATAATTAATGCATCCACACCTGCATCCAGTAGTGCTTGAGAACGTTCAAATGTATCCGAAGTAACTCCTACTGCTGCTGCTACTAACAAACGTCCATGCTCATCTTTGGCTGCATTTGGAAATTCAATCACTTTTTCAATATCTTTAATCGTAATTAAACCAGCTAATTTACCTTCTTTATCTACGAGGGGTAACTTTTCAATTTTATATTTTTGTAGAATACTTTCTGCTTCCTTTAAAGAAGTTCCAACAGGAGCGGTTACTAAGTTTTCTTTTGTCATCACTTCACCAATTGGCAAATGGTAATCCGAAATAAAGCGTAAATCACGGTTAGTTAAGATTCCTACAAGGATGCCTTCTTCTAAATCATTTACAATGGGCACACCGCTAATCCGGTATCTTCCCATCAGTTGCTCTGCTTCAGAAACTAAGTTTTCTGGTGTTAGGAAAAACGGATCAATAATGACACCACTTTCAGAGCGTTTTACTTTACGTACTTCATCTGCTTGAGCTTGCACAGACATATTTTTATGGATGACACCCAATCCACCATGACGGGCCATAGCTATTGCCATTTCCGCCTCCGTTACGGTATCCATACTTGCGCTCATAATCGGTACATTTAAATGTAAATTCTTCGCTAACTTAACAGATACATCCACATCATTTGGTAAAACATGGCTTTCTGCTGGAATAAGTAATACATCATCAAAAGTAAATCCTTCTTTCAAAAACTTGCTTTCCCAGTTCGACATTCTTTTTCCCCTCTCCTTTAACTCATACGATTTTTTATGTTCTAACTTACCACCACATACCTGTTCCGTCAAGATAAACTATCTATTTTTTCAAATTTACTTCGATTGCTTTAAATAGCAAACAAAAGCGAGCTGTCTTCTTTATCAATTCCTATTTTTTATACGGCAAAGGAGCGAGGACAAAAGTCCTTGCTCCTTTAGTGTGACGTACCTGATTGTTTAAAAAATACTTCCCGTAATCCGGAACCTTTTTTTCAAGTAGATTTTCGCAGCAAAACCAGCTGCTCCAATAGCTATATAGAAATAAGGTGATAGTGGAATATTGATTGAGATCGGAATGAGTGCCGTTGTCAATGTCATCGTTAGCATCCATAACAGCATTGCCAATGTGGTTGCTAAAATATACTTTCCATATCCTTTTTTCCCTTTTGGAGCGTTATTATCAGGAGTGTATTTAGAAATGATTAGCATAGCAATTCCGCCGACAACATAGTTCATAATTAAGCTGATGATTCCCATCCCTAACGCAGTTTCTTGTTTGCTTGTCAGGAGAGTAACACCAGAAATAAGAGCAAAGATAGACCCTAATAACAGTCCACCATCTACAGCGATCAAAAAGTCAGAAGAGCGACCTGGGTTCTCTTCTTCTTGTTTCAAGATGGTTTCAGCACATTCAGAAACCGTTCCATACAATTGTCGCGCAGTTGTTCCTGCTTTTTGAGAAGCGAGAAGTTCGGTCATCATTTGATGATACTTCTTTTCTTTTTGTTCTTCATCAAAATTTGCTTGCGTAAGAATCTTATCTAACCCCATCATAAATTGCTCATTGCGCTTCGTTAGTTGTTTCCATAAAATGGCATTTTCTACTTGTTTTTCTTCTAATGTCTTGTTCTCTGTGTTTGTTTCTTCCAACTCCATGCCCTCCTCGAAATTTCTACTGCTATCCACTATACGTTTGTTTATACGTTAAAGCGGAATAACATAACATCTCCGTCTTGGACAACGTAATCTTTACCTTCCAGGCGGACTCTTCCTGCTTCTTTGGCAGTTTGCATACTACCATATTCAGCTAAGTCATCATAAGATACTGTTTCTGCTCGAATAAACCCTCGTTCAAAGTCCGTATGGATGACACCAGCTGCTTGAGGTGCTCTCATGCCTAAACGGAATGTCCATGCACGAACTTCTTGCTCTCCAGCGGTAAAATACGTACCTAGGCCTAATAGTGTATAGGCCTTTTGAATCAACAAATCTAACCCAGATTGTTCGATTCCCATTTCTTGTAAAAATTCAAGCTTCTCTGCATCATCTAGTTCCGCTACTTCTTCTTCGATTCTAGCGCTAATAGTAACGGCTTCTGCTCCTTCAGAGGCTGCAAAGGCACGAACGGCTTTCACCATTTCGTTGTCTTCACCTGCTGCCACATCATCTTCAGAGACATTCGCCACATAAAGAACTGGTTTCATAGTCAGTAAAAAGAGGCCTCTAACTAGCGGTTCTTCTTCCGGTGTCAGCTCCACAGTTCGAGCAGACTTACCCTCTTCTAGCGTTCCTTTTATTTTTTCTAAAATAGCTACTTCGTTCTGTGCTTCTTTATCCCCTGTTCGGGCAATTTTACTGGCACGGACGAAACGCTTCTCGATCGATTCTAAATCAGCAAAAATTAATTCCAAGTTAATGGTATCAATATCATCCAAAGGATCAACTTTCCCAGTCACATGAGTGATATTATCATCTTCAAAACAACGAACCACATGACAAATAGCGTCTACTTGGCGAATGTTGGCTAAAAATTTATTCCCTAGACCTTCTCCTTTGCTGGCACCTTTTACGATTCCAGCAATATCAGTAAATTCAAAGGTAGTTGGTACAGTTTTCTTTGGTTTCACTAATTCAGTTAGTTTGTTCAATCTTGTATCCGGAACTTCTACAACGCCCACATTGGGGTCAATCGTCGCAAAGGGATAGTTGGCTGCTTCTACTCCAGCCTTAGTGATTGCGTTAAATAATGTGGATTTCCCTACGTTTGGTAGGCCCACGATTCCTGCAGTTAATGCCATATTTTTTTCCACTCTTTTCCTCAATAGCGATAACGGTTTCTTTCCTCAACTATTTATTCGTTTGATTCAGAACGTTCAGCTTTGATTAATACTTTTTTCATTTTCTTTTCAAATTCACGACGAGGCATTAATACCATCTGACCGCACTTTTGACATTTAATACGAATATCCATTCCCATGCGAATAATTTCCCAAGAATTACTTTTACATGGGTGGGGTTTTTTCATTTCTACAACATCATGTAATTCATATTCTTTTAGGACCATATAAAAGGATCCCCTTTCTTTCTGATAGTATGAAATATTCTCACTCAGTCGTTAAAATCAATATTTAATATTTCTAAAATACGATTTAAATCGTTTGGAGATAGATATTCAATTTCAATCCGTCCTTGATCGCCTTTTGGAGTGATATGCACCGAAGTACCAAATTTATCCATCAAACGTTCTTCGCTCTCCATAATATAAGACGGTTTGTCTATTTTCTTTTTAATCTTTTTGTCAACTGGTTCGACTGGCTGAGTCAGTTCTTGAACGAGGCGTTCCAAATGTCGGACCGTAATCCCTTCTTGTACCGTTCTCTTTGCTAACTCACTCATTTTTTTTTGGTCCTTCAAACCTAAAAGAGTACGTGCTTGGCCCATTGCTAATTCACCATTTTGTAACATCATTTTTATATCTTGTGGCAATACTAGCAACCTTAAATGATTAGCGATATAGGGTCTGCTCTTTCCTAATCGTTCAGCAACTTGTGCTTGAGTTAGTTTTAATTTATCCATCATCATTTGATAAGCTTCTGCTTCTTCTAATGGAGAAAGATCTTCTCGCTGTAAATTTTCCATGACTGCAATTTCAATCATCGCTTGTTCATCAAAATTACGGATAATAGCTGGAACGGTATCGTTTCCGGCAAGTCGAGATGCACGGACACGTCGTTCTCCCACAATAATTTCATACCCTTTTATTGTAGATTTACGTAAAATAACGGGTTGAAATATGCCACTTTTCTTGATAGAATCAGCCAGTTCTTGCAAAGCTTCTGGATCAAATGTTTTACGTGGCTGATAAGGATTCGGTCGAATTTCAGTTAAACCAATCTCTTCAATTTGTTCTGTGTTCTCATCGATTTTTTCGATGTTTTCAAAACTAGAAAAAAGAGCGTCAATTCCGCGACCTAAGCCTTTACTATTTTTATTCGCCATCTTCCAACACTTCCTTTGCTAGATCAAGATATACCTCCGCTCCTTTAGAACGGATATCATAGTCGACAATGGATTGGCCATAACTTGGCGCTTCAGATAAACGGATATTCCGTGGAATAATCGTGTCATATACTTTTTCCTTAAAGTATTTTTTCACTTCTTCCACCACTTCAAATCCTAAATTCATACGAGCATCCAGCATCGTTAGTAAAACACCTTCGATTTTCAGATTTTTATTAAAATGTTTTTGCACTAAGCGGAATGTATTCAGCAATTGACTCAATCCTTCTAATGCATAGTATTCACATTGAACCGGAATCAGAACAGAATCACTTGCGGTAAAGGCGTTAATTGTCAAATGTCCCAATGAAGGGGGACAATCAATAAAAATAAAATCAAAGTCTTCATTCAATCCTGCTAAAGCCGTTTTGAGACGTGCTTCGCGATGAGGTTGATTGGTTAGTTCAATTTCTGCTCCTGCTAACTGTATGGTTGCAGGGATTACCCATAAATTCTCTCGTGAGGAAGGTTGGATTGCATCTCCTATTGGAATTTGATTGACCAATACATCATAAATATCTTTGTCGACATCTGCTTTTGAAATGCCCAATCCACTCGTCGCATTGCCTTGTGCGTCGCTGTCAATTAGTAATACTTTATTTCCTAAATAGGCTAATGATGCTGCTAAATTAACGGTAGTAGTCGTTTTACCAACGCCGCCTTTTTGGTTCGCAACTGCAATGATTCGTGCCATCTGCTTTCCTCCGCTTCTTCTACTCTTCCATCGGGAATGTTTACCCGTTTATAATAATCATTTGATAGGATTTTTCATAATAAAAAAAAGAAAAAACGATAACGTGCTTTCTTTTTTTACGCATTTTTCAAAATGAGGCTCTCATTTCTCGCTCTTTTTATAAATGATAACGTAAAGACTATAGCGTCCCTAATTTACCAATCTATTGTATCAAAAATAGCTAGAAAAAAACACCTCTTTCCATAATAAAAAGAGTCTACACCCTTTTACAAAGGACTTTTATTTGGTGTTCCTGGTTTTCGAGGGTATTTTTTTGGTGTTTCTTTCGTTTTACGAATTTTAACGATATGTCTTTCTCCCGCATCACCTGGAAGCATAAACTGATAATCTTCTTCCAATTTACCACCCAAAACAGCAATTGCATTTTGACCTTCTTGCAATTCTTCTTCTGAACTAGAAGCTTTCATGGCAATAAAATAGCCATTCTTCTTCACTAAAGGAATACATAACTCACTTAACACACTCATGCGTGCTACTGCTCGTGCCGTTACGATATCAAAAGAACCTCGTATCCCTGCTCTACGTCCAAACGTTTCTGCACGATCATGGAAACAAGCTACATTCGTTAATCCCAATTCTGCCATCAATAAATTCAAAAATTGAATTCTCTTATTGAGTGAATCCACAATGGTTACTTTTAAATCTGGAAAAACAATCTTTAAAGGAATACTTGGAAAACCTGCTCCAGCACCTACATCACAGATTGTACTATCAGACTGAAAGGCATCCATGTAGAAAGCCAAAGAAATACTATCATAAAAATGTTTAAGATATACTTCTTCCTTTTCAGTGATAGCGGTTAGGTTTATTTTTTCATTCCACTCTACTAATAGTTCATAATAGCGCTCAAATTGAGACATCTGTTTTTCATCTAATTCAATTCCCTTTTCAGCAAGGGCCATTCTAAATTCTTCTGGATTCATTTGCTGTATTTCTCCCATCTACTTCTTTTTAAATTCTTTTTAAAGTTTTAAATATCGTATCGCAATAAAATAACGTTCATCCACATAAAATAGATGCCCGAGTACTTGTCCTCTCAGAAAATAGGATACCATTTCAATCTTAATTATACATGATTACGTTAAACAGGCTATAAATTGAAGGTATTTTCATAAAAATATTTGGATTTTCCGAAAAAAAGTGTGATAATAAAATAAGTAGATAAGAACGCCGTTATGAATTCAACCAATAACGATAGACTTGTATGATTTATGGAGGGAAACAATATGCATACGTTTTTAAATTTTCTAATCAAAGCCGCATCCATTTTCTTTTTGGTCTATGTCTTTTATGTACCAACAAGTACCCTCATAAAAGCCATAGCCATCATTATCTTTCTTTTTGTAATTAACTTTGATTACATTAAGTTAGGTTGGGAAAAGTTCAATCAAAACCGTTGATTTTATTATTCCCAATAGACAAACAAAAAAAGCAGAAATTCCTGCTTTTTTTGTTTGTCTATTTATTCTTTTTACAAATTCATTTCTTTTTCCAGAGGAATAAACGTTATTTCATTGTTGTTTTTATAATCATCCAAGTAAAATGATTGAAGATTAATATTATCGTGACATTTTATATAGTATGCCTGTTTATTCGTATCCATCACACTTGTATATAACGTTTCATCACAGTGACCTCCAACAGGATCAACAATGGCTCCAGTAGGAATATTTGCTTGAGATAAAATTCGGAACGCTTGAAGAATCGCTGCCCCTCTTTTTAAGTCCTTCGGAGTATTTGAAACAAAGTAAGCAGAACGCACAAATCTTGATGGTGGTGTAAAATCTCCAGGAAGACCTACCATCCCACTTCCCTCTCCTAACTTAGAAACGGTAGCTTCATTAAAAATAGTTTCTTCCACATTTTCTGGTTTTAAATGAAGGTAATTTTTTAAGTTTGTTGCATGCCAAGGAAATTCAGGTGCATTCGTTAGTACGCCATATGGATTATCATAAGCCATTAAAATACCATCTTTCGGCTCTAAGACCACTTTATTTCCCTCTGAATCCATAAAGAAAAAATGGTTACTAGTTGATACATCTTTTTCTGTATCACCATGTTCTAACAGGACTAACTTCTTAGCTTCTTCTCGTACTTCTGAGATATTTTTGCACCTTGTTAGTAAGTAATCAAATGCATCAGAAGTAATTAAGTTAATTTTTCCTTCTACCGGTTCTTTAGCAAACGTTGCATATCCAGGTAAAAAATTACTAGAAGCTACTAGCCCTTTTTCATTTATACCATCACCAAAAGAAGGAATATTAAAGAAACCTGTCCCTATACAAGCATATTTAGATGCAAACGTTCCATTTCTTGATTGAATATAATCTTTTTTATTTTTTGGTACAAAAAGAATATTATTATCTAATTTCATCCCTAACTCCAAAGTTCGACCAAAAACGAACCCCTCTTGATACGCAAATCCAACAGTTGTACACATCGTATCTATCCCTACTTTCATTCTGCTCTTTTCTATTAGTATACGGATACATGCTTCCTTTTCCAACAGAAGTCACTTTTGTATAGAAGGTACGAAATCCTCTTAGAAATAATACATCGCATAAAAATAGGAGAGGATATATAGAGCGTATACATGAGTAGGATAAAACGTATAAAAAAAGTATTTTGAACTTTTCCCTTTTTGACCATTGTATAAAAGAATGGGGACGATCGAAAAGATCATCATCCATTGAATATTGGTAGTTAACAACCCATCACTATCTAATCCTGTCGAAGCAATCGCTCCTAAAAAAATCGCCAAACATTGAAGAACTCTTTTCTCCCTAAAAATATATAACACTCCAGCTAACACAATCATAAGTTTTCCACCTTCATTTACTGTATAAGAAGGAAATAAAAGATAAAAATTATATACTGAATCTGGTTTTATTTGTAAGAGAAGATTCGTTAGTACCGTTGGAATCAATGGAATCGCTAATAAAAGTAAACCTTTCAGTCCCTTTTTGTTTTTGAAACAATCTATCAAAAACATGACAATGACTGCCACTAAAAGCGTGCCAAATACATTATTGAGTAGGGTTACTGGCTCTAATGGGAAGAGTTGAGAGATGATCCCATTTAGTACATTCATCATCCAGTAAAATAATAAAAGACGAATCGCATATTTTTTCTTGTCTCGTGTGTAGTAATACCCTTCCACACTTGTAAACAAAAAAATAGTAAGGACAGAACGCCCTAACATTGTGAAAATTAAAGGAGCACCCGCATAAGAAAACATCTGTTGTATGTGATCAAAAACCATTAATACAATAGCAAACATTTTTAGTTGATGTCCTGATATTCCTTTTTTAAAATATTCCACAAAAAATCCTCCCTCATTTCTTAAATATGATCCAATGCAATCGCTCATTGATAAAAAAGAAAGTTTCTTCAGGATACTGTGATATAGTGCCCCTTTTCTATGGGTTATTTTTTTAACAAAATTTATAAAATGATTTATTTTTAAAACAGAAGAGTAATAAGAGTAGGGGTATAGATGGAAAATAGGTGATGAAAATATACGGATGGAGTACAGTGTATTGTTATTATATCATAAATAGTATTATCCTTCGTTTTATATTCTCTTTAACTCTTTAAAAAATGATTTCCTATAAAATATTGGGGGGGAGATGGTTCTAAGAGATACGTTCAAACTTTTAGTAATAAATTTTCAGTAAAAAAAAGAGAAACCTAGGTTTCTCTTTTTTTATTACGCTGTTTCAAACTCTTCATCTATAGCAACTTCCAGTTTAGCCAGTTCCATCCTACGCACTTCTCTCGGTAAGAAACAACGAATCTCATCTTCATTATAACCAATGACTAAGCGTTTTTCATCTAAGATTAGTGGGCGACGAAGCAAACCTGGAGAGTTTCGAACTAAATCAAATAAATCAGGCAAGGACAGTTCTTCTAAATCAATTTCTAGTTCTTGAAAAGCTTTGGAACGAGTTGAGATAAGATCAGAAGTTCCCTCTTCTGTTAATCGAAGCATATTTTTCATTTCTATATCTGATAGTGGCTCCGAAAAAAGCTGACGTTCCTCAAATTCAATATCATTATCTTGCAACCACGCGCGGGCTTTTCGGCAAGACATACAGCTTGGTGAAACATATAATGTAACCAATGCAATCTCCCCTTTATATAAGATAAATATGAATATAGACTATTTTTACATATTGTTTGTGAAGTAGCAAGAAAAACACTCAACACTCTGTTCCATTACAAAAAGCATATTTTTTAAACATGAAAATATCTTCTTAACCGATCATAAAACGTTTCCATAAAGATTGCGTTGTAGTCGTTACAAAATTCATAACGTAATGCGTTACAGCGTGACGAAAACTCCTTTGTATCCCTATACTGGAAGGAGCAAGTTATTTTTTAAAAAATTGATTACTTAAGGGATGTGAGGTGGTTTTCTTTGCTTCATTCAAAAATATCCGTTATATTCTTAGGATAGTAATTCTAAAGGAAGTGACAACATAAATATGAACGATTTACATACAAATAAGATTCGTCGTGATTACCAGGCGAGCGCTCTCTCTCTTATTCCTTTTCTAATAATGGCTTTAGCAAATATTTTTAAATTAGAATGGCTAAATACTATGGATCAAACAATCGGGACCGCTGCAATCAGAGCTCGTAATGATTTTTTCACTCCTTTCGCACGTTTCTTTACAACTCTAGGTGGAGTTCCTTTTTCTATTCTGTTCTTAGCTATTGTCTGTATGATTTTCTTTTTTATTTTAAAAAGAAAGAATCTAGCTATTTGGTACGGGTTTACAGCTGCTATTGGGGCGGCTGGATTAAATCAACTGGTAAAATATTCCTTTAAAAAGCCTAGGCCGACATTTGAACATTTAGTAATTCAAGGTGGTTATACTTTCCCTAGTGGACATTCTATGGGATCTGTTATTATTTTTGGTGGCTTCCTTTTTTTAGTTCTTCATCTATATAAAGATTTAAAAATGAAACGATTTTGGATCAGTTGCATCTTCCTACTCGTATTATTAATTGGATTAAGTCGCATCTATCTGGGAGTTCATTTCGCTTCAGATGTTATTGGTGGATATTCTCTAGGTGCTTCAACACTATTTGCGTTCATCGGTCTGTATCATACAAGTGAAAATAAAAAATAGCATTAGTTAAACTCAAAAGCCTTGTCGAATGATAGAAATCATTCGACAAGGCTTTTTCAGACTATATTCTTCCTTACTTTCACAATAAATATATAAAACATCCTTATATTTCATAAAAAAACTCCCGAAAAACGAACGTTATAACCACATTGTTTTTGTTTCGTTCGTTTTCCCCTTGTAAAAAAGGTCGTTTTTCTATATAATTCTCTAGAAGAGAAATAACTTTTAAAATTTGATTCATTATATAAAAAGGAGGATTCATACGTGTCATCAAAAAGTATTCCTTACGTAATCGTTGCTCCGGGACTCATTTTACTGATTGTGTTTCTGGTGTTACCTCTACTATCTATTATTTAGTCAACATTTTACGATGGAGCATTTACTCTGACTTCCTATCGTAACTTTTTTATGGATTCTTATAACGTAGGTATTTTATGGCGAACCATTCGTCTTTCTTTATTAGTAACCTTTTTTAGTATTTTATTAGGGCTGCCTACCGCCTACTTTATTGCTAGAAGTAACCGCAAGTATCGCAGTTTAATGATGGGTCTTGTATTATTCCCTTTACTCACTAATTCAGTTGTTCGTAGCTTTGCTTGGATCAACATCTTAGGAACAAACGGTGTTATCAACCGTGTTTTATTATCTACTGGACTGGTTTCAGAACCTATTCGGATGTTATATACCGAGTTCGCTATTACAATTGGTTCCCTTTATTTGTTTCTTCCATTAATGATCACTACCTTAGTAGGAATCATTGAAAACATTGATACAGAAATTATGGGAGCCGCTGAAACATTAGGCGCTAGCCCTTTACGTGCTTTTATGAAAGTTATTTTCCCACTTAGTGTTCCCGGCGTTATTATCGGAAGTATTTTAGTTTTTACCGGCACGTTAACCGCTTATACAACCCCTCAGCTATTGGGTGGAAACCAAAATATGATGATGGCTACATTCCTTTATCAAAATTCAATGACATTAGGAAATTGGAATAATGCAGGAGTTATCGCTTTAATTATGATTGTCACTACATCTCTGGTGATGACCGTATTCAACTGGCTAGCCACTCGTATTGACCGTAGAGGAGGAGATATTCATGCGTAAACAAAAAGGCCTCCTTTTCTTTGTATGCTTCGTTTTTCTTTTCTTATTCTTACCATTGTTAATTGTAGTGATTACTTCTTTTGGTGAGAATCCAAGTATCCAATTTCCAATTCAAGGTTTCACTTTCAAATGGTATGCAAATGTCTTTCAAGTTGCAGGATTTTTAAGCAGCTTCTGGTTGAGTTTAAAAATATCTATGATTGCGACTATATTGGCATTAATAGTCGGAGTACCTGCTGCTTATGCACTTTCTCGTCATGATTTTTTTGGTAGAAAAGGCTTGAAAAGTTTCTTCCTATCTCCGACCATTATTCCTGGTGTTGTAGTGGGCTTTTCTTTGTTTCAGTTCATTGTGATTCGTTTACAATTACCTGTCTTTCAAGGTCTATTGTTAGGTCACTTTATCATCAGTCTGCCGTACATCATCCGAGTCGTCGGTGGTAGTTTAGAACAATTAGACTTTTCTATTGAAGAAGCTGCTTGGACTCTAGGAAGTACAAGAATTATTGCCTTCTTTAAAGTAGTGCTACCAAATATCTCTTCAGGAATTTTTGCCTCCTTCATGTTGGCATTTATTAATTCCTTTAATAATATTCCCGTTTCTCAATTCTTAACGGGTCCTGGTATTACTACGTTACCTACTAGTTTAATGAGTTATATCGAATACAATTACGATCCGACTGTTTCAGCTTTGTCTGTGATGCTGATGCTTGCAACCATTGGCATGATGTTCGCAATAGAAAAAACGTTAGGTCTCGCTTCTATTTCCTAAAAAGAATCTAACAAATGACAGTACCTATTAAAAAGGAGGACGCCATCTCATGGCTTTTGTAAGTTTAGATAATATTCGCGTCAGTTATGATGGAAAGACTGACGTCTTAAAAGATTTACAGCTATCCATTGAAAAAGGAGAACTGGTTTCTCTTTTAGGCCCGTCTGGTTGCGGGAAATCAACTACTCTTCGAACGATAGCAGGGTTAATTGAACCAAATGATGGTACGTTTATCGTAGATAATAAAAATTTAACAAAAGTCCCTGTCCATAAACGTAATTTTGGAATGGTCTTTCAGTCTTATGCTCTCTTCCCTCATTTAAATATTCGGGAGAATGTAGAGTTTGGCTTAAAACTTCGCAAAGAAAATAAAGCAACGATGAAAGAAAAAGTTAATGATATGCTAGAGATTACTGGTTTAAAAGAATTCGCTGATCGCTACCCGAAACAATTATCAGGTGGTCAACGTCAACGTGTTGCTTTAGCACGAGCTTTAGTTATTGAACCAAACTTATTGTTATTGGATGAGCCCCTCAGTAATCTGGATGCAAAATTACGAATCACGATGCGGATTGAAATCAAACGAATTCAGAGAAAATTGGGTATTACAACTATTTTCGTAACCCATGATCAAGAAGAGTGCTTTTCTATCTCTGATAAAGTCGCAGTAATGAATAAAGGAGTCATTGAACAATTTGATACTCCTGAAGAAATCTATCAAAATCCTAAGACAGAATTTGTCGCTCGCTTTATTGGTTTCGAGAACTTTATCGATTTAACAAAAGAAAATGATCATCATTATGTAGCAGAAGACGGCTCCCTTTTCCAAAGTTCCCAAACATCTGATCAAGAACAGGTAAAAGGAACGATTCGACCTGATGATATTCAGATGCTTCCCCCCACGGTTTAGGAGAAAATAAAATTGAGGGAACTGTTCTCATTCGTACGTTTTTAGGGAAGAGCTATCAGTATGAAGTTAGCACCTCTTTAGGCAACTTGTTGGTCAACGATGAAAATGCAAATACCTACCATGCTGGAGACAAAGTAACTTTATTTTTGACACCTGAAAAATTAATTCTTGTTTGATATCTTTAAAAAAATAGCTTCAAAAAGGAGAATGTATTCATCATGAAAAATTGGAAAACAGCTACTCTATCTCTTGCAACCGTTGCGTTATTAGCAGCTTGTGGAAGTACGAATTCAAACGAAGGTTCTGATTCAAGTACAGCAAACAATGATGGGAACTTAGTTGTTTCTACCTTTGCATTAAGCGAAGACATTATTGACCGTGATATTTTTCAACCATTTAAAAAAGATAAAGGAATAGAACTTGTTTATGAAGTAGGTAATTCCGGAGAACGTTTTACAAAACTACAAAATAATCCAAATTCTACTATCGATGTGATTGAGCTTTCCCAAGCCAATGCAGCTACTGGTGTAGAAGAAGGTTTATTTGAAACGTTAGATGAAACAAAAGTACCCAACCTAGCAAACTTAGTAGATGGCGCCATGGATGCAGTAGCAACATCTGGGGCACCTTACACCATGAATAGTATTGGAATTATCTACAATGAGGAAGCTGCTGGCATGGAAATCAATGAATGGTCTGACTTATGGGATCCTTCTTTAGCTGGAAAAATTTCTATTCCTGATATCACTACTACATTTGGTCCTGCTATGCTCCACGTGGCAAGTGACTTTAAAGGTGTGGACATCACTACTGATGATGGTGCTGCAGCATTCGAAGCACTAAATGAATTGAAACCGAACATTACAAAAACATATACAAAATCTTCTGATTTAGCTAATTTATTCCAATCTGGTGAAATAGTTGCTGCTGTAGTTGGTGACTTTGCCTACCCAATCATTTCAGGAGCAAACCCTGACGTAGAGTACTTGGTTCCTGAATCTGGTACCTATGCAAACTTCAACACACTAAACGTCGCAGTGTCTTCTGAGAACAAAGAGTTAGCTTATGAATTTATCAATTGGAAATTAAGTCAAGAACTTCAAACGACAACCGCTGCTTCTTTAAACGAAGCACCAACGAATAAAGATGTAGAGTTAGATGATGAAGTGGCTGAAAACAAAACGTATGGTGATATCGCTCAACGCGCTAAAGCAATTGACTATACTTTCGTAAATACTAATTTAGAACAGTGGATTTCACAATGGAATCAAACTTTAAACCAATAAAAATTTCTGCTGTCTCAACTAGCAGCTTTTGCCGGGACTCCTGTTCCGGCTTTTATTTTTAATTTTGTTAAAAAAAGGAGAATACGATGAAAATTGATTTATTACTAGAAAATGCTTTTGTATTTAATGTTTTTAGAAAAACATTTGAAAAGAAAAACATAGCCATTGCTAATGAGAAATTCTATTACGTGAGCGAAGCAAGCTTGCGTGAGCTCGAGCCCACAGAAATTTTGGATGTGGAAGGAAAGTTTATTGTTCCAGGATTCATTGATATTCATATGCACATTGAAAGTTCTATGATTCCTCCTTCTATTTTTTCAGGAGTAGCTCTTTCCTATGGAATTACTACCGTTGTAGCTGATTCCCATGAAATTGCTAATGTATTCGGACAAGCAGGAATAGAAGCGTTTATGCAAGAAAAAACAGATTTAGATATCTTTTATGCCATTCCTTCATCCGTTCCTTCCACCACACCTGAACTTGAAACAACCGGCGGATTAATTGGTTTAAATGAAGTAGCTTCACTTTTAGAACACCCTAAAGTGATTGCTTTAGGGGAAGCAATGAACTTTAAAGGAATAACAGATGAACCAAATTCTCTTATCCGTCAAATTTTGAAAAAAGTTCAAGAATTAAAGCCGTTAATGCCATTAGAAGGACATATTCCTCGAGTGTCAGGAGAAACACTAGCTAAATTCATGCATGCAGGTCTTACGGCAGATCATACACAACAAACACCGGAATCAATCTTAGAAAAGGTAAGTAGTGGCGTCTTTTTAGAACTACAAAAAAAATCAATTACTCCAGAAAATATTCAAACAGTAGTAGATTACGATTTGTATGAGCACATTGCGATTATTACAGATGATATTATGGCAGACGATTTATTAAAAGGTCATCTCGATGAAAATGTACGTTTAGCAGTAGCATGTGGAATGCCAGTTGAAGAAGCTATTTATACTACAACGTATACTCCTGCTCGTCGGATGGGGTTACAAGATCGAGGCGCAATTGCTTCTGGATTTTTAGCTGATTTCATCATCTTAGATGACTTGGAAACAATAGGGATTGACTCTGTATATAAAAAGGGAAGATGTGTCCATCAACGAGAAGATAAAATCGTTTATCCTCTAACGAAACCAAAATTCCCCGACTATTTTTATGATAGCATCCATTGCAAACCATTAACTAATAAAGATTTAGAAATTCATGTAGATGGAAATCAAGATTCTGTGACTTGTAACGTCATTCAAATCCAAGAAATCGGGACATTTACAGAACATGTTCAACGAGAAATCCCAGTTATAAATGGAATCCTTGATTGGGAAAATAGCGGTCTTTCTTTAATTATGGTCATGGAACGATATGGCAAGAATGGGAATATTGGATATGGTCTAATAGAACATTCTTTGAAAGAAAAAGGAGCCGTTGCAACGACGTGGGCTCATGATCACCATAACTTAATGGTGATGGGAACTTCTATTGAAGATATTCTACTTGCACAACACAAGATCTTAGATTTAAAAGGTGGCTATGTGGTTAGCAAAAATGGTGAACTTTCAGCTAGCTGTCCCCTACCCATAGGCGGTATTTTGAGCGATGAAAATGTCTATACGCTAGGAAATCAATTGAAAAACGTTCGACAAGCGATGGTTGATTTAGGCTATCGAAATACGAATGAAATCATGTCCTTTTCTACCCTTTCTTTACCTGTTTCTCCTCAGCTTAAAATTACCGATTTTGGAATGATGGATGTCCATACACATGCTCTTGTTCCATTGATAGAGGGAAAAGAATGAAGACATTAGTTACGAATATACACGTTTTGACCATGGATGCTGATTTTAATGAGTATTCTTCTGGCTATATTCTTTTTGAAGATCAACTTATTCTGGAAACCGGTTCTATGTTAGATGCACCTCTTGATTTAGATATAACCGTTATAGATGGGGAAGGAGCTATTGCTCTACCCGGAATGGTGAACACACATACACATATTGGGATGATTCCTTTCCGTTCACTAGGTGATGATACCCCTGACCGTCTCACGCGCTTTTTGTTTCCATTAGAAAATGCCTGTATGACCAAAGAGTTAGCTTATCATAGCGGGAAATATGCCATTGCTGAAATGCAATTAGCAGGTATAACTACCTTTCTAGATATGTATTATTTTGAAGATGAACTTGCGAAGGCTACAGATGAAATGGGCTCTCGTGCCATTTTAGGAGAGACAATTTTAGAGAACGCCTGCGATGTGACGGAGCCATTTGGTGGGTTAGCTTATTCAGAAACATTTATTTCGAAGTGGATCGGTCACGAACGAATTACTCCCGCAATTGCACCTCACGCTCCTTATACAAATACAGATTCTTCTTTAAAGGAGGCTTCTCGTATCGCTCGTAAATATGATGTTCCTTTTACGATTCATTTAAGTGAAATGGACTTTGAAATGCGTAAGTATGCAGATGAACACGGTAAAACGCCCGTTGCATACTTAGCTGATTTAGGTGTTTTAGATGAAAAAGTGATTGCTGCTCATGGTATTTTTTTCACGGATGAGGATATTGAAATTCTTAAAAATAACAAAGTTGCAGTTGCTCACTGTATCGGTGCTAATACTAAATCAGCTAAAGGAGTAGCACCCGTTCAAAAAATGCTAGAGGCTGGACTAAGACTGGGCTTAGGAACGGATGGTCCTAGTAGCGGTAACACCTTAGATTTATTTACTCAGATGAGAATGTTTGCTAATTTTCATAAAACAACGCTGAAAGATCGCTCTGCTTTTCCAGCACGCGATATTGTTCGATTAGCAACCATCGGTGGTGCTGAAGCTATTGGTTTAGACCATCAAATTGGATCATTAGAAAAAGGGAAAAAAGCCGATTTTGTGTTAGTAGAAACCGATTCAGTTAATATGTTCCCCATTTTTGATGCCTATTCTGCATTAGTTTATTCAGCAAATTCTGGCAACGTACGAGATGTAATAATTGACGGGAAACAGGTGGTAAAAGAGAAACAATTGACCCAACAGGAATTAACTGTATTACGTACTAATATAAATAATCAAATGACTCATTTTCGAGAAGTTGCTTTAGATTTGAAAAAATATAAAAATGATTCAGATCGTTCTGTTTAAAAGACGCCCTTTAAAGTTCTTTTAAAAAAATGTTCAATAGAGACTTTTCACTAATCATTTGAAATAACATAACAAACGGTGTAAAGTTGATTTAGAAAAATGTGGAGGTCAAAAAAATGAAGAAAAAGTTTATCAACGCTACAATCTACAAACATGACCATGCTTCTGAAATTTTAGTAGAAGATGGAAAATTTGTAGCAATCGGAAATAATGTAGGTGAAGCAGATGAGACAATCGACTTACAGGGACGTTTAGTATTACCTCCTTACGTAGACTCTCATTTACACTTAGACTACTACTTTACTGGTCAAGACGATAAAATTAAAAATGAATCCGGAACTTTATTTGAAGCGATTGATTTGTGGAATGACTATAAAAAAGGAACTACGAAAGAAGAAATGAAAGAACGTATTCGCCGAGCCGTTCATGATGTAGCTTCTTATGGTACACAATTCATTCGAGCACAAACAGATTGTACGGACCCTAACTTAACAGGAATCAAAGCTGCATTGGAGGTACGAGATGAATTAAAAGATAATATCACCATTCAAGTAGTCGCTTTCCCACAAAATGGTATGTATTCTTATAATGAAGAAGGGAAGTCCGGTCGTGACCTAGTTGAAGAAGCCTTACAATTAGGAGCAGATTGTGTGGGTGGTATTCCTCATAATGAATGGAGTTCCGAAGAAGGAAAAGAATCTGTTAAAGAAATCGTTCGTCTTGCTATTAAATATAACAAGTTAATTGATGTACATTGTGACGAGACAGATGATGTCCAATCTCGATTTGTAGAAATACTAAACGCGGAAGTAATGAAACAAGGGTATGGAAAATCAACTACCGCTTCTCATACCTGTTCATTTGGATCTGTAGACGATTCATACGCTTTTCGAATGATGGGTTTATTCCGCAAGTCAGGAATCAATTTTGTTGCCTGTCCAACTGAAAATTTATTCTTACAGGGACGTCAAGATACTTATCCAAAACGACGTGGGTTGACTCGAGTAAAAGAGTTTGTTGATCATGATATTAACGTTGCTTTCGGTCAAGACTCGATCGTTGATTTGTGGTATCCGGCTGGATCGGGAAACTTGATGAATATTTTAGATAACGGATTACATGCAACACAACTCATGCGAGAACAAGACTTCCCTCGTAATTTTGACTTGATTACTTACAACGGAGCAAAATTAATGCAAATAGAAGATCGTTACGGTTTAGATGAAGGAAAACCTGCAAACTTTATTGTCTTAGATGCTCCTAATCCTTTTGAAGCACAACGTCGCCGTGTTGAGTGTTTGGCTTCTATTCGCAACGGAGAGTATCTATTTCATAAAAAATCACCCGCTTATGAAACAGAATTAGATATTAATCGTCAAACAAAATAAGCTGATTGAAGAAAATACCACCTATCAATTAATGATTAGCTACATATGAGTCCGCTAATTACTATCAACCTCTTTATCTAGTTTCCCTATTTCTTTCATTATTTTTCAAGAAATACCAACCGTAATTGATGAAAGAAAAAAAGTATGTGACGTTATTTTTATAAAAGGTTGGTAGCGGGCCGTTTCACAAAATCATTCCACCCTATAATCCTAGATGGTATTTCTTCATCTTTTTTATCTACTTTATAAAATAACTCTATTGAGAATTTTGTATCAATCATTTCAAAAACGGCACTCTACAAGTATTTTCACTTGTGGAGTGCCGTTTTTATTTATCTTTTAATAAAAATAATGTTTTGTATAATAAAATAAATCTCTTCAATATTAAAATGTTTCCTTGAGAATAGGAGAAAGATACGATACGATTGTGAAGAAAAATAATCCAGAAAGAAGGATGAGATATTGAAAAAAGGTCTTTTGATAACAGTAGGATTTCTATCTTTTGGCTTAGGTTCAATTGGAGTAATCCTTCCTATTTTACCAACGACTCCCTTTCTGCTACTCAGCGCCTATTGTTTTGCAAGAGGCTCTAAGCGATTTGATGTTTGGTTAAAGGAAACAACGTTATATAAAATATATGTTGCTGATTATGTAGAGACGGGAACTATTCCTTTCAAACGTAAATGGAAGATAGCAGCGAACATCTATTTGTTAATGGGAATTTCGATTTACTTTGTTCCGATACAAATGGTTAAAATTCTACTGATCATCCTAACGATGTTTATAACCTTTTTCTTGTTTTTTATAATCCCTACTGAGAATGGTAAAAAATGATTATCCTTCATAATAAAGAGTCCCTATTGCTGCGTATGACAATCCCAACTCATACAAATAAAAGGGAAAGATTCAAACACTTATATCAATATTTTTATTCCGTTCCATTGGAATTCTCCTTTTTTATTCTTCATTCAAATTTTACAAGACTTTAATTTTATTTTCCAACCAAGTGTAGCCTATCCATCCTTTTATTTTTTAAGAAGATAGATGCAATGAGTACGTAAGTTTATATCAAAAATATTCGATTCTGATATAAATGAAAAGCCCTCTCTTTTACATCAAAAAGAGGGGGCTTTTCTGTCTCAAAAGATTGCTTTTTTTCTATGACTCGTTCGCCATCGATTTTGATTCGTTTTCTTAATTAATCTTTTATAATTCTTTATCTTTTTTAGACTTATCATAATTAGCATTTTAAAAAAACCAAAAATAAACTATATTTTAATCAAAAGTTTTAGAAACAAACTGACAAACATCTAATGTAAATATCATTACTGATGTTTTAAAAAATTTAAACGCTTACTTAACTAAATATTCATATTGAATATTTAGTTAAGTAAGCGTTTAATGCTGTTATAATTTAATAAATAAAACCAAATAGAAAGAGGGAGTTCAATGAAAAAGAATGAGTTTAAAAAGATTCCAAAGTTACTGTTGATTACTTTTTTATTTTTTTCTATTTTGGGTACTTCTATGGCTAGTGCTTCGGAGTATTCTAGTGTAGATGGAGTAACTACTCTGTCTAATTCTGTAGAAGTTGGGAGAGTAGTTCGTTACAATAAAAAATATTATTGTAGTAGTGTTGCTTCCTGCGTAAAAGGGAAAATATTCTTTCCTCAACATCTTTGGATTACATCTCCATGGGGTCATGCTGGATATATTCCTATTAGAGAATGGTACGAATCATCTACTGAATATGTAGTAACATATGCAGGTTTTATTTACAAAGGGCCATACGTTCCTACTATGATTGATCAAGAAAAATAGTATTTTAAATTCTTAATTTGTTTCGCTTTTTTTATAATGTTTATATCAAATTCGAATGATATAAAAGGTGCTGAAACAACCAATAACGACTTGCAACAAGTAGAAGCCAGTGTCCAATTAGATGTTCAGACACAAAAATGGGTTTATCCGCATAAGGTATGGTTTTCAAATGGATTCTTTGGAGGAAGCATTCCTCTTGAGGTTCGTTACCATGAATCTCCAGAGTATGGACTACTACTGTACCGAGGATGGTTGACTCGTACTAACAGGACAGATGGTCTTGCGTATGTCATATATGAGGGTTACCTATATAAACCTGGTATCAGTCTTCCCATTCCAGCATCAGCACGCATTATTAAGGAGTAAAGTGTAAGGGGGAAACTAAAAAATGAGGAAAACTATTTATTTTATTTTAACAATATTATTTTTATTTGGTTTAGCAGCATGCACCAAGCAAGAAGATCTAACAAACAAATGGGTAAGTATAGCAGAGTCCGGAGGGATGGCTCTGGAATCGAGTAAAGGTGCTTCTCTTCTTTTTGTGCCTGAGGGTATGAAGGGAAAATATGTACAAAAGACTAGTGGTCCTCTTTTAGAAAGACCTTTTCCATTTGAGGAATTAGAAAGAGGAGTGTTTTATCCTACGTATGAGATTACTCGAAAAGGAGATCAATTAACGATAAAAGCGAATGACTTGAGTTATAAATTAACGATTGTAGGAGAACGTATTTTTCGTGATGAAGAAAACGATATAGATTATAGAACCGAGCAGTATTTAATTAACGATGAAAATCCATAAGAATCATGCACATGAAATCCAGTCAAAAAAACATGTATGATCTAAGTAATACATGTTTTTTATATTCATACATGAAATTGCTTAGAATCGTGTATCCTGAATCCTTTCACCAAAGGATTATTTTTTTACTGATCAAACTCAATTTGTGAGTATTTAATCGATTTTATAGAGTGAAAAAATTGAAAACCTCTTTCTTTTGTATTACAATGTACATACAAAAGAAGGAGGTTGATTTTAATGACTACTATATCACTAAGAATTGATTCCCAAGAAGAAAAATTAATTAAAGAATATGCCAAATCTAAAAATATCACCGTATCTGCTTTATTTAGAAACTCTGTTTTAGAAAAGATAGAAGATGATATTGATTTAGGTTTATATCACCAGGCTATGAAGGAGCATAAAGAGAATTCTCAAAGTATTTCCTTTGAAGATATGTTGAAGGAGTTGACTGATTGATATGAGCTCGGGTTATCAAGTAGAGTTTGAAAAAGGAGCTCAAAAAACGTTAAAAAAAATGGATAAACACCAATCTCTTTTAATTATGGGATGGATCAAAAAAAATCTAGTCAATTGTACAGATCCTAGACAGCATGGAAAAGGATTAGTCGCTAATCGTTCAGGAGAATGGCGTTATAGAATTGGAGATTATCGCTTAATAGCGGATATTAACGATGAAACAGTTACTATTTTAATGTTAGAAATTGGGCATAGAAAAGATATTTATCAATGAATGTATGAAGATACTTACAGACGTGTGCCTAGAACCTTGTTAAACTAAGGTTCTTTTTTTGAAATCATAATTAATAGTTCCTAATGCAGGGAGAGAGAAAAACATATAAACAATTAAACTAATCCAACCTATGTAATACTATTAAGATTTCTTTTTAATATACAGCTTTAGTGCTTTTATAGCTAGAATCAAAGTGTATACAGCAAGCAATGATAGGATGAAGACCAATACCATTTGAATTACTGGTAATATAAAAATGATGTCTGAATTCATCAATAGAACCTCCTTATCTTATAATTAAAATACCATATGTAAAACAAGTATTCTAGCTGAGTTTACTCCATTCTTATTGTGACAACTCACCTTCATTCTAGATACACGAAATTGCTTAGAATCATGTATGAAGAAGGAACTTTCACTTGCTATCATATTAAAGTATATCGTACGAAGTAAAAGTTAATCACAATTTTCTTTGCTACCTTTACATAGTCGGCTCCCACAGTAAGGCCTCATTTGCCTCTAAAGATGCTGGGACATCTAGGATACGCTGATTGGAACTGCCTTTAAAAGCAAGGCTTAAATCCATCAAACCTTGCTCAAAACGACCATCTACTAATACATCCAGATAATTTAATAAATCTTTCTTATCTTCACTAGCTAAAAGTAATTCTTCCCACGTATAACCTGTCCAACTCCAAATATCTTTAGTACTCCCAAATTCTTCACGAACCCTTTTACATAAAGAAAGAGCAACTTCTGTATTTAAAAAGGGTTCCCCTCCTAGTAAAGTAAGTCCTTGACAGTATTCAGCACGTAAATCCTCTATGATTTGATCCTCTAGTTCTTTCGTGTAAGGCTTCCCATAGGTAAAAGATTGGGCGACTTTATTATAGCAACCCTTGCAAGCAAAGAGGCAGCCACTAACATACAGACTACAACGGACACCTTCTCCGTCTACAAAATTATACGGTTTATAGTCAGCAATGTAGTTGTGACTATAATCAGCTGATTGCCAATCAATTGGATTCACCACCATCTTACTCAGATCCTTTCATGTGCTTTACACGAGAACTAATTTCTTTATGACGTCCAGAAACCATCGGGCGTTGTTGTGGATTTCCTAAGTAGCCACATGTACGTTTTACTACGTCACATTTGGCAGGATCATGGTTTCCACACTGAGGACATTTAAACCCCTTCTCCGTAGGTATAAAATCTCCTTGAAAATCACATTCGTAACAGTGGTCAATAGGTGTATTCGTTCCTAAATAACCGACTCTATCATAAGCATAATCCCATACTGCTTCCAAGGCTTTTGGATTGGTAACTAATTTAGGATATTCACAATAATGAATGAATCCTCCTGAACAGTATTGCGGATAGTCTTTTTCAAAATCTAATTTTTCAAAGGGAGTAGGATTTTTGCGAACATCATAATGAAAGCTATTTGTATAATAACCTTTATCAGTAATATCAGTGATTGCTCCAAATTTATTCGTATCTAATTGACAAAAACGATCCGTCAGGCTTTCACTTGGTGTAGAGTAAACACTAAAATGATAGCCATATTCATCACTCCACTCATCCGCTGAAGATTTTAATGCTTGGATTATTTCCAAGGTAAAGTTCTTTGCATCGGCGTTCTCTTCCCAATTCCCACCATAAAAAGCTGCTGCAGCTTCATATAGACCGATATAACCAATTGAAACGGTCGCACGTCTCTCTTTAAACGTCTCTTTTACAGAATCTCCTGGAATTAAACGTTTCCCGAAAGCACCATGCTGGTACAAAATAGGAGCATTTTCTGGACTAGCTTCTTCTACACGCTTTGCTTTATAAACAAGGGCTTCCTTCGCAACAGCAACACGCATGCGAAAAATTTCCCAGAATAAATCTTTATCTCCATCTGCTTCCAAAGCAATCCGTGGAATATTAAGCGTTACTACACCCAAGTTCATTCTTCCTGCGTTTACCTCTTGTCCTTCTGCATCTTTCCAACCTTGTAGAAAAGAACGACACCCCATCGGTGCTTTAAAGCTACCTGTTAGACTGACAATTTTGTCATAACTTAATATATCCGGATACATCCGTTTTGTAGAACATTCTAAGGCAAGTTGTTTTACATCGTAGTTCGGGTCACTTGGAGAAAAATTTAGTCCTTTCTTTAAGGTAAAAATTAATTTTGGAAAAATAGCTGTTCGCTTCTCTTTACCTAAACCTTTGATCCGGATTGCTAAAATAGCTTTTTGAATTTCCCGTTCAAACCAACTAGTCCCTAGTCCAAATCCTAAACTAGTAAACGGAGTTTGGCCTTGTGAAGTGTAAAGAGTATTGATCTCGTATTCCAAACTTTGCATGGCATCATAAATATCTTTTTTCGTGCGTTCCATGATATATTCCTCTTGACGTTCTGAACCTTCTATCCATTTATCTGCTTCTGCTTTATGTTTTTGATAATTCAATTCAGCATAAGGAGCCAATACTTCATCAATTCGATCGAAACTACATCCGCCATATTGACTAGAGGCAACGTTCGCAATAATCTGTGCCGTTTGCGCCGCTGCAGTCTGGATGGACCGCGGACTATCCACGTCAGCATTTCCAATTTTAAATCCATTCGTAAACATATTTTCAAAATCAATTAAACAGCAATTGCTAAGTGGGGAATACGGAGTATAGTCCAAATCATGATAATGGATCTCTCCTTTTTCATGAGCGTTCGCAACTTGAAGAGGCAACATTCGCATACCAATGGCCTTTGCTACCGTTCCTGCTGTTAAATCACGCTGTGTGTTAAAAACTTCACTATCCTTGTTAGCGTTCTCATTGACAATGGATTTATCCTTATTCAGTAGTTTTTGAATCATACTGTCCATATCACGATTTTTTTCTCGCATAGCTTCCTTGCGAGCTTGATATTCTTGATACATTCCCCATGCTGAGAAATATCCATGAGCAGTCAGTACTTTTTTCACAATCCTATCCATATCAAAACCAGTTAAAATTCCTTCTACAGGTAGATAATTTTCCTCTTCTGTTTCTGCAGCTAAATACTTCGCTACTTGAATTGCTTCTGCCTCTGGTTTTACACTTTTTAGTGCTTTTGCCAATGCTCTTTGTAGCTTATTTGTTTGATAGGGTTCAAGGTGACCATCTTTTTTTTGAATTTGTAGCCTTGTTGGTAAGTGTCCTTCTTGTGTTGTAATGATTGTCTCTTCTTGTAACATCACTTCATCCTCGCCTTCTTTTTCCTTACAATGTAGGACAGCCTTCTGAGAAGCTGCCCTCTACTTTTTAATTTTAAGAAATTAAAGCCATTTTGAATAATCTTCATTTTCCATCGACTCAACCATTCCTAACAAGTACCCATTTCCTACTTGTGAGAAAAAATCGTGATTCGATGTTCCCGTAGAAATTCCATTCATAATAATCGGATTTACATCATTTGCTGTATCAGGGAAAAGCGGATCAAATCCTAAGTTTTGTAGTGCTTTATTAGCGTTATAACGCAAGAATGTCAGCACATCTTCTGTCCATCCAATATCATCATACAAGTAATGTGTATAATCTGATTCATTTTGAAACAAGGTAAACATCAGCTCATAAACCCAATCTTTTAAAACAGATTGCTCTTCTTCTGGCAATTGGTTATATCCAATTTGAAATTTATATCCGATGTACGTACCATGTACAGATTCATCTCGTAAAATTAATTTAATAATTTCTGCGACATTTGTTAGTTTGCTGTTTCCTAAGTAATACAGAGGTGCATAGAAACCAGAATAAAATAAAAATGATTCTAGAAAGACACTAGCTGCTTTTCGTTGAAGATCAGTACCATTTTGATAGACATCCAAAATCATTTGAGCTTTCTTTTGTAACATTGGATTTTCTGCTGTCCAAGTAAAGATATCGTCAATTTCTTTTTTTGTGTTTAATGTACTAAAAATTGCACTATAGCTTTTAGCGTGCATGGATTCCATGAATTGTATATTGTTGTAAACCGCTTCTTCATGTTGCGTTCGGATGGCTCGTTTTAGTGAGTCTACACCATCTTCAGACTGGAGAGTATCCAGGAGGGTTAGTCCTCCGAATACCTTTGCCATCATATCTTTCTCTGCTGCAGAAAGTTTTGCCCAGTCTTGTAAGTCATTTGAAATAGGAATGCGAGTATCCGTCCAAAATTGCTCTACTAATTTTTCCCAAGTTAATTTATCAACTACATCTTCAATCTGATTCCAGTTAATTGCTTTATATTGTTGTTTTTCCATAGATGACATACTCCTTCTTACTATGACTCTTTCAAAATTTTACTAGATCGTACAACTTTCACATGAATTTGAACCGATTTCTTCTTCATCTTCGGTAAAGGTACGTACATAATAAATAGATTTGACTCCTTTTTTCCATGCGTAATGCCTTAGAATATTCAAATCACGAGTGGTTTGTTTTGTAGTTCGTCCTTCCTTCCAATCGTAAAGACCTTCTGGAATTTCTGAACGGAGGAATAAAGTTAAGCTCATTCCTTGGTCCACATGCTTTTGAGCTGCTGCATACACATCGATTACCTTGCGCATGTCCATGTCATAGGCAGATTGATAATACGGTAAAGTTTCATTTGATAAATAAGGAGCTGGATAATATGTTTTCCCAGTCTTTTTCTCTTGTCTTTCCTCAATCAAACGAGTGATTGGGTGAATACTTGCGGATGTTTCATTTACATAGCTGATAGACCCTGTTGGAGCTACAGCAAGACGATTTTGGTGATACAAGCCATGTTGCTGTATCGACTCTTTCAGCGCTACCCAGTCAGACGCAGTAGGTACTTCAATCGATTGGAATAAAGCTTCTACTTCTGGATGCTCAAATCTTAATTCGTTTTCTATATACCCATCAAAGTATGATCCATTTGCATAGTCAGACTCTTCAAAACGGTAGAACGTTTCTTTTCGTTCTTTGGCCATTTGATTGCTTGCTTGAAGTGTATAATAATTCAAAAGCATAAAGTATTTATCTGTAAATTCAATTGATTCAGGAGATCCGTACTGCATTTCTTGAAGAGCAAGGAACGTATGTAAACCCATAGCACCCAACCCAATAGTATGATATTGATCATTACCGTTGCGAATGGTTGGAACGGCATCGATACTAGACTGATCGGTTACAAATGTCAGAGCTCGTACCATTGTATCGATAGATTTTCCAAAGTCTATTGATTGCATCAATTGAACAATATTTGTAGAGCCAAGATTACAGCTAATATCGGTTCCCAATATTTCATATGTTTGATCATCTTTTATAACAGAGGGTTCTTGGATTTGTAGAATCTCACTACATAAATTACTCATCGTGATAGTTCCATCTATTGGATTCTCACGATTCGCTGTATCAATATTAATAATATACGGATAACCTGATTCTTGTTGCAACTTAGAAATTTCATTTTCTATTTCACGAGCATTTACTTTTGTTTTACGGATTTCATCATTATTAATCATAGAATCATATTCTTTACTTATATCTACATATGCAAATGGTTTACCATAAATCCGTTCCACATCGTATGGACTAAACAAGTACATATCTTTATTCTCTGCAGCTAATTCATAAAATTTATCTGGAACAACTAGACCTAGAGAAAGTGTTTTTACACGAACTTTTTCATCTGCATTTTCTTTCTTAGTAGATAAGAAGGATAAAACATCTAGATGGAAAACATTTAAGTAGACCGCTCCAGCACCGTTCCGTTGACCTAGTTGGTTGGAGTAACTGAAACTATCTTCCAATAACTTCATTACAGGTAACACTCCACTAGAGGCGTTCTCAATTTTTTTAATTGGGTCACCTGCAGCACGTAAATTACTAAGATTTACACCTACTCCTCCCCCGATACGAGATAGTTGCAACGCACTATTAATGGTACGTCCAATGCTATTCATATCATCCGTTGCTTGTATCAAGAAGCAAGAAACGAATTCTCCTCTTCTCTTACGTCCGGCATTTAAAAAAGTTGGAGTAGCTGGTTGGTAACGTTGGTGAATCATTTCATCTGCTATATTCCAAGCTAATTTTTGGTCACCATTTGCTAGGTAAAGAGCATTGAATAATATTCTTTCTTCATAGTTTTCTAAATAATATTCTCCATCATTAGTGCGCATAGCGTACTGCGTGTAAAATTTATATGCTCCCATAAAAGATCGGAAACGAAATTTTTCATTTTTTAAAAAATTTGCCAAATCATTTATGAATGTTCTAGGATATTTAGCTACAAACTCTTCTTCAATAAAATTTTCTGCAATCAAATAGTCCAATTTTTCATCTAAAGAATCAAATAAAACAGTATGAGGAATCACATGTTCTTTGAAGAAAGCTTTCACAGCTTCCTTATCTTTATGTAAAGGAATTGTTTGATTAACAGGACGATTTACTTCATTATTTAGTTTAAAATAAGTAATTTCATTAGGTTGTGTTTTAGGAAGTGTAATTGTCAATTTGATCGACCGCTTTCTTTATTAAGTTAACGTCTTCTTCATTTCCTTGGAATTCAAATGAATGTAAGAAGGGAACGTTGTAGTCATGAGCCAAATCTTTGGCTGTAAAAACAAAAAGTTTACCGAAATTTAGATTTCCTCCACCCGCTACACCTTTCAAAAAGTGCTGATTATTAGCGGTTTCTATGAAGTCATTCAAAATCTCGGTAACTTCTTTATCATAGGTAGGTGTCACAATGATATAAGGCTCCTCTACTACCTGAAACGGGTTGGCAGCAGAAAGTTCGAGTGAATCCATATTCAGCTTTTTAACAAATTTACGCGTTTGACCCGTTAAGCTAATAAAAACGATTTTCATGCCAATTGATCCAACAAATCGGGACGGAAGCCATTAAATGCTGCCATACCTTCTGCAAGGATTACAGGTAGAGACTGAAATCCTAATTTTCGAACTTCTTCTAAAGCTTCTTCAGATTCCATAATATCCTTTACTTCATAGACTAAACCTTTTTGATCTAAATATTTTTTAGTAAAGTTACATTGCATGCATGCCGGTTTTGAATAGACTGTAATCATTTGTTCTGCCATATCAATTCTCCTTTTTTCTGTCTGTTTGTTTTATAGTCCTATTTTACAAGAGAAATATATATAAGCAACTAAAAACACCATATATGTGCCTGGAAATATAAATAACACTATATGTTGTGTTCAGTTGGATTGGACCACATCCCACTTTTAAATCAAAGTTTGTAATATATTGTCAACTTTAATTCGTTTCGATGGTAGTTGTCTCTTCTTTTTTTGTATGGCATAATGATGAGGTGTATTTTTTTAGAGAGATTCTAAAGGGGGGCAATTATGCTCAAGCGTTTTTTTTATTACTATAAACCATATAAAAAATTATTCATGTTGGACTTTACTTGTGCCGTTATTGCCGCAGTTTTAGAATTAGCCTTTCCTGTAGCTGTTAAAGAAGTAATTGATACGATTTTACCTGTTGGTAATTGGAATTTAATTATTTTTGCATCCATAGCACTTTTTTCTTTGTATGCATTAAACACTGTTTTTCAATTTATCGTAACCTATTTTGGACACATGTTAGGCGTAAACATTGAAACCGATATGCGTCAGGAATTATTTACACATATGCAAAAACAACCTTTTAGTTATTACGATAACAATAAAACTGGAAAATTAATGACTCGGTTGACTACAGATTTATTTGAAATCTCTGAAGTAGCTCATCATGGTCCTGAAGATATTTTCATTACCATTATTACCTTACTAGGTGCTTTTGCTTTAATGACAACCGTACATGTGAAATTAGCAATCGCAACTGTCTGTATGGTTCCATTTATTATATTTGCTATTTCTTTCTTCAATAAAAGAATGACGAAAGTAAATACTAAAATATTTGAAAGCTTAGGAGAATTCAATGCTGGAATTGAAGCATCTGTTAGTGGGATCCGTGTTGTTCAAGCTTTTGCAAATGAAGAACATGAAGCGGAACGTTTTAAAAATTTAAACCAATTCTACCGAAAATCGAAGCTATTATTTTATAAGATGATGGGGTTTAGCTCTTCTTACAATTACTTTATGATTCGTTTAATGAATTTATTTGCACTTTTCTTTGGTTCGTACTATACAATCCGCGGAGAATTAACCAATGGAGATTTTGTTGGTTTTATTCTATTAGTAAATATTTTTGTACGGCCGATTGAAAAAGTGAATAATATGATTGAAATGTATCCAAAGGGAATTGCTGGTTTCCGACGTTTTACTGAAGAAATGGATCGTACCCCTTCTATCCAAAATAAAGCCAATGCAAGACATGTACAAGATCTAAAAGGGGATATTGAATATAAGGATGTCTCTTTCTGGTATGAAGAGTCTGAGCCAGTCTTAGATGGGATCAATCTATCTGTCCATGCTGGAGAAACGATTGCCTTTGTTGGCCCAAGTGGCGCGGGAAAAACAACTCTTTGTAATCTATTACCTCGTTTTTATGAAATCAAAAGTGGTCAAATTACTATTGATGGTATGGATATTCAAGATATGAAATTGGAATCTCTACGAAATGAAATTGGAGTAGTCCAACAAGATGTTTACTTGTTCCCAGGAACTATTCGAGAAAACATTTTGTATGGAAGATTAGATGCTACAGAAGAAGAGGTAGTCGCCGCTGCAAAAATGGCTAATTTGGATCACGTTATTTCAGCAATGCCTAAAGGGTTTGATACGATCATCGGAGAACGTGGAGTTAAATTGTCTGGAGGACAAAAGCAACGTTTGTCTATTGCCCGTATGTTCTTAAAAAATCCTCCCATTCTAATTTTAGATGAAGCTACATCTGCATTAGATACTGAAACAGAACAAGTTATTCAAGAGTCCCTACACACGTTAGCTGCTGGTAGAACGACATTCATCATTGCGCACCGTCTCGCTACTATCAAACATGCAACCCGTATTGTTGTTGTCGATGAGAACGGCGTTTCAGAACAAGGAACACATACTGAATTAATGAAAAATGAAGGTACCTATAAACGACTCTATGAAGCCCAGTTCTTACAATAATCAAAAATATCCTAGGATTATATTCCTAGGATATTTTTTTATAAAATTTAATTTTAAGTTTTTGAATATGCTAAAATTTTGCTTTATTCACATACTTAAAGTAAGCTTAATCTATATAGGATAGGCAGGTTTTCTTACGGTTTTAAATTATAGGAGGGAATAACTATGTTAAAGATTGGAATTATTACTGGAAGTACTCGTCCGAATCGTAAAAGTTTAAAAGTTGCCCACACACTTAAAAAGTGGGCTGACAAACGAGGAGATGCTGAATACGAAGTAGTAGATATCGCTGATTATAATCTTCCCATGTACAATGAACCTGTTTCTGCTGGTGCCAGTCAAGATTATGTAACTCCTGAAGCCAAACCTTGGTCCGAAAAAATTGCTTCTCTAGATGGTTTTGTCTTTATTGTTCCAGAATATAACCACGGAATTACTTCCGCCCTAAAAAATGCAATTGATTATCTTTATCCTGAATTCAATGACAAGGCTGCAGCAATCGTTAGTTATGGTTCCTCAGGTGGTGTTCGTGCTGCAGAAGCTTTACGAACGGTTCTTGCTGAGTTACAAATAGCTTCGGTTCGAACGCACATAGCAATGTCTATTTTTACTGACTTCAATGCTGAAAATGAGTTTACGCCTGCTACTTTACATGAAGACACATTCAAAAATCAGCTTGATCAATTACTTTCCTGGGGAAATGCCTTAAAAACTGTCCGTATTCATAAAAAAACAACATAAAAATAAAATACCCTTTTGCTATAAAAACAGCAAAAGGGTATTTTTTTATAGAAATACGTCGCCTTCCCATTTCCAAAGGTCTAAATATTCCATATCACTTTGATCGATTGTAAAATTAAAAATTTCAAAATTTTCTTTGATACGATCTTCATGTACGGACTTGGTTAAAGAAATATAATCTTTTTGTAGAGAGTAACGTAAAAGTAATTGCGCAATTGATTTTTTATATTTATCAGTCATATCATTAATCCGTTCGTTATCTTGCATACGTGAAATTGGTGATAACGGGGACCAAGCTTGAATCGCCATACCGTGCTCTCGACTTAAAGCTACCGTTTCTTCTTGCATTACACCAGGATGAAGACGAAGTTGATTGACCATAGGTTTGATTCGACAATGTGGAAGTAGATTTTCTAAATGTTCTACTTTAAAGTTACTCAATCCAATTGCTTTTAATTTACCTGCATCATAAGCATTTTCAATCGCTCTCCAAGTTTCAATATTTTCTTCGCGCCAATTATGTTCATGTCCTTCTACAACTGGCCAGTGAATGAGAAAGAGATCTAGATATTTTACTCCTAAGCAATTTAGTGACTCATCTATTGCTTTTTTTGTTTTTACAAATCCATGATTTGTATTATCTAGTTTGCTAGTCAAGAAAATTTCTTCGCGTGGGACCTCACTTTGTCGGATTCCTTCTCCGACTAGATGTTCATTTCCATACATCTGTGCTGTATCAATATGTCGATAACCAGCTGTTAATGCTGATTTTACACCGTTTACACATTCTTCAAAATCAGTGGTCTGCCACGTTCCATATCCTAGTACCGGAATTTCAGTACCATTTGTTAATGTTATCGTATTGTTTATATTCATTTTCTAACACCTCTTTTTTTAGTTTCTCCTATATTGTAACGTACTTTTCTTATATTTGCTTTTCAAAGAGTTTGAAACTCGAAAATAACCTATAAAGAATCTTTTTAGTCAGCATTTCTATTCGTATATTCAAAAAAACAGCTACTCTTTGTAAGAAGAGTGGCTGTTTTTAAATAGATCTTTTTATCCTTCTGTATGAACCTTAGAAATTCTTCCATTTTGTACATATACCATCAGTACTGAAATATCAGCAGGGTTTACTCCACTGATTCGACTTGCTTGAGCAATCGTTTCTGGTAGTATTTTTTTCAGTTTTTCTTTTGCTTCTGTAGCAATCCCATTTATTGCATCGTAATTGATGTGTTCTGGAATTCTCTTTTCTTCCATTTTCTTTAATTTGACAACTTTTTCAGAAGCTTTTCTGATATAACCTTCATATTTAATTTGAATTTCTACCTGATTAATTACATCACGAGGTAGTTTTTCTTCCAGTTGTGCAAAATGGTACAGACCATTATATTTCAATTCTGGACGTTTTAGTAAATCACTAAATAGGAAACCATCTTTCAATAAAGCAGAATTTTGACTAGCAAGATAATTTTGTAGTTCTTCTGTAGGTTTCAAACGAACTTTTTTCAATCGAAGAGTTTCTTCTTCTACCATTTTTTTCTTAGTTAAGAATAACTGATAACGTTCGTCAGAAAGTAGTCCAACTTGATGTCCAATTTCTGTCAAACGGAAATCTGCATTATCATGTCTTAATAACAAACGATATTCTGCTCGTGAAGTCAATAAGCGGTATGGCTCTAGCGTTCCCTTCGTAACAAGGTCATCAATCATAACACCGATGTATCCATCACTTCGCTTCAATACCAATGGTTCTTTCCCTTGAACAGCAAGTGCTGCATTAATTCCTGCAATGATTCCTTGTCCTGCTGCTTCTTCATAACCAGAGGTACCGTTCATTTGTCCTGCAGTAAATAAATTTTTCACCAGTTTCGTTTCTAAAGATAATCGTAGTTGATAAGGCTTAATTACATCATACTCAATCGCATAACCTGTACGCATCATTTGAGCATTTTCCATGCCTGCAATTGAATGCAATACTTTCAATTGAACTTCTTCTGGCATCGAAGAAGATAACCCTTGAACATATACTTCTTCTGTATGACGTCCTTCTGGTTCTAAGAAAAGTTGGTGTCTTGGTTTATCACTAAAACGAACAATCTTGTCTTCGATTGAAGGGCAATAACGAGCACCTACACCTTCAACAATTCCAGTAAACATGGGAGCCCGGTGCAAATTATCACGAATAATTTGATGTGTTTCTGGACCGGTATACCCTAACCAGCAAGACAACTGATCTTCTAAGTAGTCTTCATCTTTAGAAGTAAAACTAAAATGATTCGGTTCTTTGTCCCCAGGCTGCTCCTCTGTTTTAGAGTAATCAATGGAGGAAGATAGCACACGGGGAGGCGTTCCAGTTTTGAAACGGGCTAGATCAAATCCTAAATCCAATAAATTTTCAGATAATTTAATGGACGGTTGAGAGTTATTCGGACCAGAGGAATAGGTTAATTCTCCAATGATAATCTTTCCTCGTGAAGATGTTCCAGCTGTTAGTATAACTGCATCGGCACGATAGACAGCACCCGTATGGCTAACGACCCCTTTTACCATATCGTCTTCTACAATTATTTCTTCTATAATTCCTTGACGTAATAACAAATTTTCTTGTTGTTCCAACGTACGTTTCATTTCATGAGCATATTCATTTTTATCTGCTTGTGCACGTAACGCCTGGACTGCGGGTCCTTTACCAGTGTTCAACATTCGCATTTGAATATAGGTTTTATCAATATTTCGGCCCATTTCGCCACCCAATGCATCAATCTCACGAACAACCACACCTTTTGCAGGTCCACCAATTGATGGATTACAAGGCATAAAAGCAATCATGTCTAAATCGATCGTAACTAATAAAGTAGAGCTTCCCATACGGGCTGAGGCTAAGGCCGCCTCTGAACCTGCGTGTCCTGCACCTACTACAATGACATCAAATGTACCTGCTTCAAATCTTTTCATCTGTTCTTTCCCTTCTATTTATACAACTTTATCAGCATTTATTTTCCTAAGCAGAATTGACTGAATAATTGGGTCAGCAATTCATCCTGTACGGTGTCCCCAGTTATCTCTCCTAATAATTCCCATGCACGTGTGAAATCAATTTGGACTAAATCAACAGGCATACCACTCTCAATTCCAGTTAATACCTCATCTAAAGCTTCTACCGTATCATGTAGTAGAGCGATATGACGTACATTAGAAATATATGTAGCATCTCTTTCTCCCGTTTCTCCAGAGAAAAATAGTGCTGCAATTTGTGTTTCCAATTGATCTAGACCAGATTGAGTCAGCATGGAGGTTTGAATAATTTTGTCCTCACTACTCCATTCTGCCAGTTCCTCTAGTGACAACCGTGTTTCCAAATCACTCTTATTTAAAAGAATAATTCGATTCATCATTTGTGTAGCATCCAAGAGTACCTTATCTTCATCATTAAGTGATTCACTTTGATTGATTAACAATAAAATTAAATCCGCATCTAGTAGCGCCTTTCGACTACGTTCTACTCCAATCCGTTCCACAATATCATCCGTTTCACGGATTCCAGCGGTATCAATTAATTTCAAAGGAACACCGTTCACATTTACATATTCTTCTATTGTATCGCGCGTTGTACCTGCAATTTCAGTAACAATTGCCTTTTCTTCACGAATCAAACGATTTAGTAAACTGGACTTCCCTACATTGGGACGTCCTATAATTGCTGTTTCCAACCCATCACGTAAAATTTTCCCTTGTTGAGCAGTACGCAATAATTGTTCTACGTGACCTTTTACTTCTACAGTCTTTTCTTTTAATAAACGTGTCGTAACTTCTTCCACGTCATCATATTCAGGATAATCGATATTCACTTCTACTTCAGCGAGTGTATTTAAAATAATTTGTCGTATATTACGGATAAGGTTGGACAAGTCTCCATCTAATTGACTCAAAGCTACATCCATTGCTTTATCTGTCTTTGCACGGATGAGATCCATAACTGCTTCAGCTTGAGAAAGGTCAATTCTACCATTCAAAAATGCTCGTTTTGTGAATTCTCCTGGCTCTGCCATCCTTGCTCCATTTTGAAGAACCGTTTGTAATAATCGATTGACACTAATGATTCCACCATGACAATTAATTTCGACTACATCTTCTCGAGTAAAGGTCTTTGGAGCGCGCATAACGGTCACCATGACCTCATCAATCACTTCTTCTGTCTTCGGATTAACAATATGTCCATAATGAAGAGTATGGCTAGGTACAATTTCTAGACGTTTTGAACCCGATTTGTATATGGAATCTGCAATAGCTATTGCATCTTCTCCACTCAATCGAACAATTCCGATTGCTCCTTCTCCTGGAGGTGTAGAAATAGCTGCTATCGTATCAAATTCAGTAATGTTCATATTTATTCTCCTTCCACCTATTTTTGCGCACGAAAAAAGTGCCCACTCCACCCCTTTTTATACACGGGTGGTTAAGCACTTTGACTGCGTAACACATTATATATTTAGTCATTCATATCGTTCTTCAATTCCAAGAAATTATACAAGTTTTACTTACTAAATGCAAGTTTTTTGTTTTTCTCCTTCTTTTATTATTAAAAAAAACCTTTATTACAGACATAGAGAATTTATGTAGATTTTTCTTATTTAATTTTTATATAATAAATATCCTAATGATAACCATTTATGGATGTTAAACTTATATTGATTTTCTAACTTTACAATGAATATTTGAGTCAAGATATGATAACATAAGAGTATAAAAAGCCTTTTGATCATTATTAATCAATCTTATTAAAAATAGACGCAACAATAGTAGGAGCGGGATATTGTGAATAAGTTTTATGATATATACCAGGATTTAAAAAGAAAAATTGAATTGGAAGAATACAGTTCTGGTTCACTTTTACCTAGTGAAAAATCATTAGCAGAAGTATATGAGGTTTCAAGAGAAACTATTCGTAAAGCCCTAACTTTATTAATGGAAGACGGTTATATCCAAAAGAAACAAGGAAAAGGTTCTATCGTGTTAGATATTCAACGATTTAATTTCCCGATATCAGGATTGACTAGTTTTAAAGAAATTCAAGATTTACAACACATCAAAAATAAAACGATTGTTGTTAAAAATAAAGTAGAAAAAATACCTAGTTTTTTAGCAGATTCACTAAAAATATCTCATGATGAAGAAGTCATTTCTCTAGTACGTCTGCGAAATATTTCAGGAGAAGTCATTATTATCGATAAGGATTTTCTACTTCGTGATGTGGTAAGTAGAGTCCCTTCAGCAGCTGCTGAGAATTCTCTTTATGAATATTTAGAAGGTGAATGTGGTCTCAATATTGCCTATGCTAAGAAAGAAATAGTTGTAGAACCTGTAACCAGAGAAGATCGTAAATTAATGAACCTCAAAAATGATACACATGTAGTAGTAGTGAAGAGTGAAGTATATTTAGAAGATACACGATTGTTCCAATATACTGAATCACGACATCGATTAGACCGTTTCAAATTCACTGAGTTTGCTCGTAGAAAACATTCTTTATCGTAAATTAAAAAAAGGAAGAACACCCTCTTATCGGGTTTGCTCTTCCTTTTTTAATTTTCATTATTTTTTATCTATTCCATTTCTACTCGGAATGATTCATCTTCCATCATCGAATAGTGACCCGATTCATAAGGTTGGTTCTCCACTGTTAAAACAACCTCTTCGACACTGTAGTAGTTTCCAATTGTATTAACAATCCCTTGAAGAATAAGGGATTCTCCCGATGAACCAGCATTCATATCTTCTACTAATTCTTTTGAAAAGTCCACATAAACACGTCCGTCTTCATTTAAATACAGACTGTTAATTTCTGTGTTATCACTAATTAGTTTTCCATACTCAACACCTGGAACTTGTTTCAATAAGTCTGCCATCGTTTTCCGTGTGACATCATTCGTATAGAACGATACATTTACATCAGAAGTCTCAAGTCCCATTGCATTAGCATCTGGGTAATAGGCTGTTATGACGACCACTTCTGGTGCTTCTTCACTTCTTGTTTCCAATGTAGAAGAAACGACATAGCTATCATCATTTGCAGTGAATTCTTGTTTGATTAAGCCCATATTTTTTGTATAGTAGCTTTTAGTAACGGAATCCTCTTGTGTTTTCGTAACCTCAATTGCTGAAAAGACCCCTAGAGGAGTTTCTACAGAAAAATCAACCGAAGTAATTTCAGAAGTTACCCCAGAAGGGTTTTCCCAATTATTTCCTACTTCTAAAGGTTCTTTCAAAAGGATTTCTCCTGCACCATCACTGGTTTTCTCTAGCATATTTTCTCGAAAATACGTTTCTGGACGAGAAAATAATTCAGTGAGTTTTCCATCTTTGTATTCTAATACGAAAGTATGGGTAGTTCCAGGATTTTTTTCTGTATATTGAATTCGATTTCCTTCAATATACTGTGGGTACCGATCAAAAGGAGCGAATTCATTTCCTTCTCCTAAATAAGAATATTGAACACTCTCATCAAATGGAAAATAATTTTCAATAGTCATTTCATTTTCATCTATAGAGCTACTTTCGATAGATGATTCTGAGCTAACCAAAGAGCTTTCTTCAGAACTCTCTAATGAGCCCGTTGAACTCGATGAATCTGAGTTTGGATCCGTATTTACACAGCCTGTTGCCAAAAGAGTTACTAAAGCTAAACCTGATACTATCTTATATTTTTTCATCTCTTTCTACCTCCTACACTTTTCCTTCTTATTAATATTATAACATACGAATTTCTAGGAATATATCATGAACAACATTAAACCTTTCTTCACTATTTTAATCCTTTTAAAAAATTCATTTGCATTTTTTACGTTATAACGGCATAATAACGCTAAGAACATTTTTAGAAAGTGGGTATTAATATTGAAAGAACTAACTGATGTAATTGAATTCATTACGCCAAAGGAAATGGCTAAAGAATTAGAAGTAGCGCCCGAAACGTTGCGAAAGTATGTAAACTTATTTGATAAGTTATCGGAAAAGGACTTTTTTAAACGAGATAATCAAAATGCACGTATTTATACAGCAGAAGATAAGGTTCTTTTAAAACGATTTATCGAGCTAAAAGAAATGCCTTCTGAAACGGTAGAAAGTGCCGTACAAAAACTAGTAGATGAAAGCAACGCAACGATTGAAACGCCCAACGTTCTAGAAATCGACAGCAAACAGAACGAGGACTCTGAAGTATTTCAACAATTAGCTTTACTTCAAAGTAACATGCTTGGTGAATATAAGAGCTTAATTGATCAAGTCCTAGAAGATAATAAAGAGTTAAAAGAAGGTATGAAAGAATTAATGGAAAATCAAAAAGCGCAAATGGAAGAACTTGCGAAGAAAGAAAGTGATCGAGAAAAGAAATATAAAGAAGAGTTAGAACGAATTCAAAAAGAAAATGAACCAGTTAAAAAAGGATTTTTTGCACGTATGTTTGGTAAATAATTTAGTAGTTGACATCTTTCATTCTAATTTTTTTAATTAATTCTTATTTTAAAAAAAGCTACTGTGTATTTTGTCAAAATACACAGTAGCTTTTTTTTAGCTTAAAATATAAATAAATTATCCTAATGATACATCTAAAATCATCATGATTACAAAGCCAACCATTAAAGCAAGAGTGGCACTATCATTATTCCCATTTGTCTGAGATTCAGGAACGAGTTCTTCTACAACTACAAATATCATTGCTCCTGCAGCAAATGCTAGTGCATAAGGCAAAATAGCTACTATGGAAATAACGGTTACGGCTCCGATTACTGCTGCTATAGGTTCTACAATAGCAGAAAGCTGACCAATGTTAAAAGCTCTCCATCGGCTACTTCCAGCAGCTCTAATTGGCATAGACAAGGCGGATCCTTCTGGAATATTCTGAATTCCGATTCCTAAAGCCAGTCCAACTGCACTCAAAAATGCATCACCGTTTGCTACACCAGCTATTGTTGCTCCAAAGGCTACACCTACAGACAAGCCTTCAGGTATATTATGAATGGTAATAGCAAGAAATAGAAGTAAATTTTTTGAAGCCTTCGTATTAGGTCCTTCACGGTTTTCAATCGGTTCATTTAAATGTAAATGAGGAATGATAACATCGATTAACCTTAAGAACAGTCCACCAGCTATGAAACCAACTGCTGCAGGAACCCACGACCATACGCCATAGCCATTCCGTTCTGCATAAGTAATAGATGGGGCTAGTAATGACCAAAAAGAAGCTGCAATCATAACCCCAGCTGCAAATCCATTCATAATATCCAAAAATTTACGGTTCACTTCTTTAAAAAGAAAAACGAATGAAGACCCTAGAATTGTACACCCCCATGTAAATAGACCCGCTATTAGAGCTTGTAAGACTGGATGATAGGAAGCAAACACACTTATAATAATATCCTCTCCTTTTTTCAATTAATTTAAAACAAGAAATATTTTATATCTTTGTTAAGATGAATAAGAAATTTATATCTACATAAATTACAATAAAGAGTTTTTATAAAAAAATCAATACCCTATTAGAAATGTGATAGGAAAAGTATTTAGTTTGAAGACTGTGATGAAAACAACTACAAAAATTCCCATCAAAATAGGATGGGTATCCTTTATAATTAATTTTACGATACAGCAGCTTTTCCACTAAAATAGTTTCCCAATAATCAAAATAACCCTTCTTCCTATCTTATTTAGGAAGAAGGGTTATTTTTATTTTAATAAGAAGGCTACTGTTTCATATGGACGAAGTTTCATTTCTTTTTCCAATTTTATATCTGGATAATTACCAATTAAATGTTCAGCATCTATATCATTTATTTCTTTAGGTAGCTGGAAAGAATATTCTGTTCCATAAAAGTGATTCAGAACAAGCAACTTCTGATTATCTTTTTCTCGGATATATGCGAATACTTCTGGATCATCTAATAGAATACCTTGATAATCTCCATCAGAGATCACTGGCATTTTCTTACGAAGCTTAATTAATTTTTGATAGTACGGAAAGACTTTTCCATCGCTTAATTCTTTCTCCACATTAATCTCTTGATAATTACCAGCCACATTTAACCACGGGGTTCCTGTAGTAAATCCTGCATGAGAACTTCCATCCCATTGCATCGGCGTTCTACTGTTATCTCGCGATTTTTCTTTAATAATTTTCATTGCTTTTTCATGTGGAACGCCGTTCAATCGCATTGATTTATAAGCATTATGAGTTTCTATATCTACGTATTCATCAATCTCTGAGTAATCAGGGTTAGTCATTCCAATCTCTTCACCTTGATAGATATAAGGTGTTCCTCGTAGTAAATGAATACTTTGTGCAAGCATCGTAGCTGTTTCATAAGGGTATTTGATTGGATCACCAAATCGGCTATTCGCACGCGGTTGATCATGGTTATTCCAAAAGAGAGCGTTCCAACCATTGCCATCTGACATTCCCGTTTGCCATTCATTCAATATTTGTTTTAATTCTAGAAAATCGAATGGGATATCTGACCATTTTTCCCCTTCATCATAATCTACTTTGAGATGATGGAAACTAAAAATCATAGAAAGTTCTTTACGGTCTGGATTAGAATATAAGATTCCATTCTCAACAGTTGTAGAAGACATTTCCCCTACGGTTATCATACCTTCTTTTTTTCCAAAACTTTCTTGATTTAATTCTTTCACATATTCATGAACAATTGGTGTATCGGTATATAAACTTTTTTCATTTTCACCTAAACTATCTACTAATACTTCTTCTTTTCCAATAACATTCAATACATCAAAGCGAAATCCGGTGATTCCTTTTTCAAGCCAAAAATTAACAACTTTATAAAGTTCTTGACGAACATCAGGATTTCGCCAATTTAGATCTGCTTGACTTACGTCATATAAATGTAAATAATAGTTTTCTGTATCACCAAAGGGTTCCCATGCATCTCCACCAAATTTAGATTGCCAATTAGTCGGTAAGCTACCATCTTCTTTAGCTGGTCGGAGAATGTAATAGTCTTGGTATTTTTTATCACCTTTTAAAGCTTTTTGGAACCACTCATGAGTAATAGAAGTATGGTTTAGTACCATATCAAACATCAGCTCTATATTTAATTGTTTTGCTTTTTGAATCAGTTCTTCCAATTCTTCCATTGTTCCAAATAAAGGATCAATGGAACAATAATCTGTGATGTCGTACCCATTATCTTTTTGTGGTGAAACAAAAATTGGATTCATCCAAATCATTTCAATTCCTAATTGGTGTAAATACGGAAGTTTTTCAATAATTCCTTTTAAATCGCCTATTCCATCTCCGTCTGAATCTTTAAATGACTTTGGATATAATTGGTAAATGACTTTATTTTTAAAATGTTCCATGTCGTCCTCCTTCTAAAATGAAACAGGAGCAAAAGATTCACTTATCCTTTTCGCTCCTGCTATATTTATTGTGTGTACAGATACTATTTTATTTAGTTGTTTCAATGATTGGTGTATGGTCAGTATCTTTATTTGCTACAAAGAGTTGTTTCTTCTCAAAGAATGCCGTTAGGATGAATGGCACTACAATCGCAATAGCCATGCTAACGAAGAACATTGGCCAGTGTTCAATTTTGATGGACAAGAATCCAGGAATTCCACCTACTCCGATGGAAGCTGCTTCTACTCCAGTTGCAACAGACACCATTCCAGCAATACCAGAACCAATCATAGCGGCTACGAAAGGATAAATATACTTTATGTTAATCCCAAACATAGCTGGTTCTGTTACTCCTAAGTAACAAGAAATCATGGATGGAATAGATACTTGTTCTTCTTTTTTGTTTCCTCTGTGTAAGAAAATGATTGCTAGTACTGCAGAACCTTGGGCAATATTAGAAAGAGCAATCATTGGCCATAATTTTGTACCATCAAAATCGGCAATCAACTGAAGATCAATTGCATTGGACATATGATGGAGTCCTGTAATGACTAGTGGAGAATAGAAAGCTCCAAATAATAATCCAAACACCCAACTAAAGCTACTCGTAATTCCAGTGTAAACCACATTGGAAATTGCTTGACCAATTGTCCAGCCGATTGGTCCCAAAATAGTATGAGCAATAATTACGGTTGGTATGAGTGCAAATAGTGGTACGAAGATCATAGAAATTGCCTGTGGAATCCATTTACGCAACCAAATTTCTAAGTAAGCTAAAGTAAATCCTGTTAACATAGCAGGTAGAACTTGAGCTTGATACCCTACTTTATCAATTGTAAAGAATCCAAAATCCCAGAAAGGAATTTCGGTTGCGCCCGCTACTCCATACGCATTTAATAACTGAGGAGAAACGAGAGTTAGTCCTAAAACAATACCTAGAATTTGAGTAGTCCCCATTTTCTTAGTAACACTCCATGTAATTCCTACTGGTAAGAAGTGGAAAATGGCCTCTCCTATCAACCATAGGAAGTCATTTACCCCAGTCCAGAATTGAGAGTTAGAAACTATCGTTCCATTTGCAAATTCAATATCTCCTAAAACGTTTCTAAATCCTAAGATAAGTCCTCCAACTACAATTGCAGGAATAAGTGGTGTAAAAATCTCTGCTAGAACAGACATTGCACGTTGAATCCAGTTTTGGTTTTGTTTAGCTGCTGTTTTCGTATCTTCTTTCGATACGCCTTCTTTACCAGAAATTTTAGTGAATTCATTATAGAATTGAGGTACTTCATTTCCAATAATTACTTGAAACTGTCCTGCCTGTGTAAACGTTCCTTTGACTGCTGGGATATCCTCAATTTTTTTAATATCTGCTGCATCGTTATCATTTAAAACAAAGCGCATACGAGTGGCACAGTGACTGACTGCTGAGATATTTTCAGGTCCACCAATAAATTTCAGTAGATCTGCTGCATCTTTCTTAAAATCCGGCATAGCTTTTTCCTCCTTTTACTTGTATAGACAAGCGACTTGTTATCCATATTCTACCGCTTTCATTTTTGGAATGCAACCGGTTTCTCGTCTTTTTTTAAAACTTGTATAGACAAGTTTCCTTTTTTTATCACTTCTCATTGATTCTTAAGCAGACAACCTTAAGAAAATAGTTTTAAAAAGTATTTTGATTCTATATATAGTATAATAAAACTATCTTTTAATAATCTTAGAGGAGGTTAATTATGTCTGTATCATTATTAAAACTGATTGCATCTTTAGGGATGCTGATTGATCACATCGGGAGTGTCTTTGGCTGGCAAGGTTGGGAGCTTCTTTCTCCGAATACAACTGAACTACTGCGGATCATTGGACGCTTTGTATTCCCTGTATTTGCATTTTTAATTGTTAATGGTTGGCACTATACTAGAAATAAACCTCGATACTTTTCTAACCTTATCCTCTTTGCAATCATTTCTCACGTTCCCTATACTCTTTCCTCTCATTCTGTAAACTTAGAAAAAGTGACCAATGAAGGACCTAATTATTTCCCAGATTCATCTACTTTCTATTTATATTTAGCAATTAGCGCTCTTTTTGTTTTCACCTATTGGTATTTCGCTTTAAAGAAGAAGTTTTCTTACTCTATGATTTGGATCGCGATTGCCCCCTTCTTTTTGCGCTCCCACTGAAATGGAATTATGTCTGGTATTCGTATTATGAGTTAAACGTTCTATACACACTTGCTATTGGAATGTTTGCCATATACTGTTATGAGAAAGTATTCATTGAGAGACATTCAAAATGGTATGAATATATCCTTCTCTTGTTTACCCTTTTTGTAGCTGTGAGAACAATCGGAAATTATTCAGATTATGGGTTTCTTGGAATTGTTTTAGTTTTTGGATTGTATCTCACTCGTGAAAATCGTTTTGCACAAGCGAGCGTTATCGCCGCATGGGGAATGTACTTCTATGGAATTCAGTACAATAATTGGTACAGTGCTTGGGGTGTAGTAGTTGCATCTATCTTGATTATTTTATATAACGGTAAAAAAGGGACAAATTTAAAATATTTATTTTATATCTTTTATCCGGCACATTTATTAATTTTAGGAATCATCAATATTGTATTTCGTTTTAGTTAATTGGTATGTATCAAGTGCTGATAAGAAATCAAAAATAACTAAGATTAGTAAGTATCTAGTATTCTTCTCCATTATAATAATAAAGCATACCTATTTGCTAATAATGTATATTAAAATAAAATTCTATACTGCTAATTAATTGGTAGTCTTATTTTTTCATGTTACTATATAAAAAAGAGAAAGAAGGTATATAATGAAATTAACTGCTGAAATGATGGATACGTATCAAGTAACGTTGGATGTAGATGGTCACGAATACCTAATTGATCAATCGAAAGAAAACGGTGGAAAAGGAACGGGTGCAAATCCAAGTGATATGCTGATTGCAGCTGTTGCAGCTTGTAAAACGATGGTTGCAAAAAGCTTTTTAGATTCTAAAGAAATTGAGTATCAGCGTGTTAATACAGAAATTGACTATGAATTTAATGGACCAAACAAAAATATAACAGTAAGTATGACTGTTCGATTAAATGTTGTTGGCGCAACAGTAGATGAAACAGAACTCCGCCAACTACAAACGATTGTTGCAACTGGTTGTCCAGTAGCAAACCTAATGGATAGTGACAAAAATACTATCGAAACAATCGTAACTGTATCCTAGAATCAAAATAAAAATAATATACAAAAAAGTTGAGGCAAACCCTCAGCTTTTTTTGTATTTTCGTAGCCCTTTTCTATTATAAATTTCTAACTTTGTAAAACGAGGCGTTCTTTATCGTTCTGTAACGCCTATAAAAAACAGAACGCCTCTGTAAAGACTTTTATCTCCTTCTTGCTAGCGATTCCCCTCTTGTCGTTATGACTTTAGAACGCATCGCGTTCTATAAATAACCATCTTTTGAAACGGTCCTTTCTCCTATTCATCTGTTTTTTTAGTATACAAATATGAAATAAAGTAAAGATGATCGAGAATACCTATCTTTTAAACTCTTTTAAAGGCTCTTAAGCTACGCTGGATGGTTCTATTAGGTGTTTATATTATCTTTATCTACTCTTGTTCTAGCATAGCAAAAATTAACAATGAGGATCATCCTTTTTTATAGAAATGAAATCTGTGATTTTTCCCTCAATTAAGGTGTATAATAAGCGTAAGAACTATAAAAGAAAGTAGGGACAAATATGAGTCGAGTTATTTTTGTACGTCATGGACAAAGTGAATGGAATGCCCTAAATAAATTTACCGGTTGGGTTGATGTTGGGTTAACTCAACAAGGAATAGATGAAGCTCATCAAGCAGGACAAAAAATAAAAGAAGCAGGCATTGAATTGGATATGGCTTTTACTTCTGTACTGAAACGAGCTATTAGAACTTGTCATATTATTTTGGAAGAATCAGATCAATTATGGATACCAGAAATCAAATCTTGGCGATTAAATGAGCGCCACTATGGAGCCTTACAAGGTCTTAATAAAGAAGAAGTGGCCAAAGAATTTGGTGAAAAACAAGTTCATATTTGGCGTCGTTCTTATCATACTCTTCCTCCTCTTTTGAAACCTGACGACCCAGATTCAGCCTTAAATGATCGCCGATATGATCACTTACAAAAACGTGTGGTTCCGATGGGAGAGAATCTACAAACTACCTTACATCGAGTTATTCCTTTGTGGGAAGATCAAATTGCACCTGCTATTTTAGACAAAAAAACAGTACTAGTAGCTGCACACGGTAATTCATTACGAGCATTAGCAAAGTATATGGAAAATATATCTGATAAAGACATTGTGGATTTAGAGATACCTACTGGACAACCTCTTGTTTACGAGTTGGATAAAGAGTTAAATGTTATTAAAAAATATTATCTATAAAAAAACGGTTGAAATGGCATAAAAACATACCATTTCAACCGTTTTTTATTATATTTTAGTCTTGAGCAAGCCAATTTTCTATAAACCCATCTTTTTGTTCCTTCATCCAATTAGTAAGTTTTCCTTCAAGATTTTTAATTATTTCCTGATTTTCAGCTTTTTCTACATCTAATGGATTCATTTGATAAGGATCTTCCGCAATGTTATACAAATGTCGCTGTTTATCTGCGACAATATCATAGCCAAGTGACATGACATACGTATACGTTTGTGTTCGAACGGCTCTCCAACCAAAGTCTTTGGAATCTAAGTTATGTTCTTTATATTTTTCAACAAGCGTTGCTTTTCCTGGACAGGCAACAATAAAGCTGACACGGTCGTAATCTTCTTGGTCTGTAAGAATATAACTAGAACAATCTTCACCTTCTACCGTTTCAGGTATCGCTATATCCAATAATCCGAGTACAGTAGGCATCATATCTTGACTCGCCATAATCGTATGACATGTTTCTTTATTGTTACCAGGAACTCTGAAAATACACGGGATATGAATCGCTTCTTCATACCAAACATGTTTCCCCATTAGCCCTTGAGAACCTAACATATCACCGTGATCGGAAGATAGAACGATAACCGTGTCCTCATAAAGACCTGTTTCTTTCAGGTAATCCATCAATTTACTAAAATGATCATCAATTCCCGAAATCGCTGCATAATATCTTTTCGTAGCTAAAGTTAATTCTTCTTTATCATAGGGTTCTTGTTCGCCAGTATGATGATGAAGATTTTCAACCTTTACGTTCTTACGTAGGGAAATATCTTTGTCTTTATAGAGATCCAAATACTTTTCTGGTACTTTCTCATAAGGACTATGCGGTGGATTCCAAGATAAATACATTGCAAAAGGCTGATCTGGTTGACGTTTTTCTTCTAGATACTCAATTGCTTTTTCTGTTTCATGTGCCACAGACCATTCATCCACCTGAATCATTTCTGGAGTGTCTTGCCAGTAATGCGGATGAAGATGTTCATCATATGTACCATAAGAATACCAATAATCAAATCCATGTCTTCTAGGTCCTGGTGGGGTAAATGCATCCCAATTTCTAGCACCCGAAACCGGCTCTTCCTCATGATTAACTTCTGGTTCATCTAGGTGCCACTTACCAATATAAGCAGTTTGATATCCAGCTTTTTTCAAGGTATCTCCCACACCAACCTCGTGGTCTTGGAGACGAACCTTTAATCCTGGTTTAGCATTTGTAAAAAATCCAGCAGACAAAGGATATTTCCCTGTCATTAAGCTAGCTCGATGAGGAGAGCATAGAGGGAACGAACTAAATACTTGATCACAATTTGTTGCTTCCTCTCGAAATTGATCAATATTTGGTGTATCAACTGCTTCTTCACCTACAAAACCTACTGAACTACTTCGCCATTGATCAGCAAAAATATAAATTAAGTTTTTTTGTTTCATTCGCCATTCAATCCTTTCCTTTGTACTCATTCATAAATAATTAACCTTTCACACCACCGACAAGGCCACCAATAATTTTCTTCGATAAGAAAACATAAATGATGAAGGTAGGCATGAATACGATGATAACGGATGCAAACAACCCAGCCCAGTCACCGCTATATTGCATTCCATTAATCAAAGAGAACAACCCTAGAGCTACTGGACGTAAAGCATCTGAATTGACGAATAATAAGGATAGGAAATATTCATTCCAAATACCAATGAAATTAAAAATCGTTACAGTAGCAATTCCCCCTTGTACAAGGGGAAAGATAATCTGCCAAAATGTTTTGACTGGCGGACAACCATCAATTGCAGCAGCTTCTTCATATGTTCTAGAAATATTTTCATAGTAAGCCATCAAGAATATGGTAGTATATGGAATTTTAGTTGCCACAAATAATGTTATCAAAACAATCCGGTTCGACCATTCATATTGTAAAAGTCCCATACGTGCTACGTACATATAAAGTGGGATAATAATCATAATTACTGGTACACCTGATGCAGCAGATAACAATCTTTTGATTGTATCTTTTCCTTTAAAGTCAAAGCGCTGTAATGCATAAGCATACGGAGCACAAATGACAATTAATAAGATACAAGATGTAATTGCATAAATTAACGAGTTCTTAAAGAATACAGAAACATTTCCTGCAGTCCATGCTTTAGCGTAATTTTCCCAATGAAGCCCTGTTTCAAATTGAAAAATAGTACCTGAAAAAATTTGTCCTGTAGTAGATAAACTAGCCGCGATTACCCAGAACAGAATCACTGCTGTAAAGCCGACCCAGGCTATTAACACTAAATAGCCTGGTACAAGCTCTAACTGTTTTGCAAATTTACTTTTATTTTTTTTCACTTAGATTTCCCTCCTTAGAACTCTAAATCATCATGTTTGAGAGTTTTATTAACGACAATAAATACCGTTACAACGAATAGAGTCAACAAGACTCCCACCGCAGCACCACTACCAGCATCTCGTGCAACTTTACCTAAATCTTCTGTTCCAAATAGTTGCTGATACATATAGATCATTGGTACAACTGTTTGTGTGTCAGCTACTAATGGTGAGAAAAGTTTAGCCCAAAGAAAGAATCCCGAAACACTAATTGACCACATGATAAGGTTTGTTCTAAAAATCCCTTTTAACAAAGGTACTGTTATATTTATGAACTGGTTTAATTTACTAGCGCCATCAATACTCGCTGCTTCATATAATTCAGTAGGAATACGTGTAATCCCACTAATCCAAATTAACATGAAGTGTCCAATCATTCCAAAACAATAGGAAACCAGTAAGGCAGTGAACTTATGTTCACTGTCTAGCCATTGAATACTTGCCAAAGAATCTAAGCCCAAAGCTGAAAACAAGTTAGTGAGGAGGCCATAAGATGAATTGAATACATACTGGATCCACATTGTCGCCATTGCTACAGAACTGATAACATTTGGTAAATAAATTGCTGCTCTAAAAAAGCTCTTACCCTTAACACCACTTTCTACAATCACCGCTAATATAAGTGATGTTCCTAATGTAAGTACCCCACCTAGTACAAATATCTTGAATAAATTTATCCAGGATTGTACAAACAAACTGCTTTTCATTAAATCAACATAATTCTTTACGCCAACGAATGTCCATTTACTGAACACATCAGTAATTTCTTGAATTGTGAAGAAACTCATCAAAGTTGTCCTAATAATAGGATAGATAAAGATGATGAGGAACAAAGCGGTTGCAGGTACAGTAAAAGCAAGAATCATATTTCTATTTCGTTTCATTTTATTTTCTCCTAACTAAAAGAACTTACTTTAATTAATTATTTAGCTGCTTTTTCCATGTTATCTACAAATTCTTGAGCTGTTAGTCTACCACCATATAAATTCAACAAGTTTTCTTTCAAAGCAGGAACAATTTCTGGATTATCTTCTATTCCAGCAGATTTTGAGAAGATACCAGTAGCATTTTCAAAATATGATCGAACATCTGTTAGTTCTTCTGGCCATTCAGTATTATTAATATCTGTTGGAATTCCAAGAGTTTCTTTAGCTATTTTTTCATCCCATTCACCACGTGTTAGTTTTTCAATCAAATCAAATGCTGCTTCTGGATTTTCTGCAATAGAAGTAATAGCAAAACTTTGACTTCCAATAACCATTGTTTCTAAACCATTTACGCCATTTTCTACTTCAGGATAGTTGAAAAATCCCCATTCAAAATCTTCGCCAGTAATTGGTTTTACTTCATTTGGAGTCCAAGTTCCTGATGCATACATAGCTACTTTTCCTGTTGCAAATTCAGTGTTTTGTCCTGTTACTAAACATTGGATGCAACTTTATCAGAGAAATAACCTTCTGCTGCTAGTTTTTCAAAATACTCTGCAGTTTCCAAAACCTCTGGAGCATCCCAATTGCCCTCGCTTGCAACAGCTGTTGCTCCATCATTTCCTAATAAACGACCTAAGTGCATTCCGAATGCTTGCATTGCATAAGCATCATCTGTTGTAAATGGAATAACATCGCTATCTTTTAATTTTTTTGCAACTTCAAGTAATTCATCTGTCGTTTCTGGTACTTCATCGATACCTGCATCTTTAAATAATTGTTTATTGTACAAGTACCCATTTGCTTTTTCTTGATAAGGAATTTCTTTTAGCTCTCCATCATGATAACTTCTCATCAATTCCATCACAACTGGATTTGTATCTTTTTCGTAGTCTTTTTGACTAACTAGATCTTCCAGGCTAATGACACGGTCACCAAAACTAGCTTTATTTGCGGCTCCATCAAACATATCAATTTTTTGGTTTGCATCCAACGCTGGAATTAATCCTTCTTTGATTCCTTTTCTTCCTTTAAATTCTAGCTGAACTTTAGCACCGGTTTCATTTTCAAACTCTTTGACAGCCTCTGAAATTACCAACCCTTGAGATTCTGATGATTCCCAACCTGACCAATATACGAGTTCTACACCATCATAAATTCCGCTCTCTACTGCTACATCTGATGCATCTGAACTCACATCGCCATCGCTTGATTCATTACCTCCACATGATGCCAATACGAATCCAGCCAAACCTACTCCTAATATTGCTTTAATCTTTCTATTCATTTCTTTTTCCTCCTATTTTATAATTCTATTTTTGTTGGCGTTTGCATTTCACAAAAATATAAATCCTTCCATTTTCCACCTAATCTAATGTATATCATTTTACCTTCTGATTATGAGAAACAGATAATTTATATTAATACTTTTCAATTTAGATATTTTTTTACCTAAATAGTCCGTAATCATTCATTACTAGCTAATACTTTCTAATACTTTTTATTTTTATTCGTTTTGAATACGTTATCAAAAACGGGTAGATATTTAATAGAGTTCCTTTCTTCTTTTTTGTAATTTTGTGATTAAGAAGAGTTATAAAACAATAACTCTTCTTAACTATCTAAATTTTTTTAGCAAAAGAACATCAAAATAGCAAATCGTAATGAAGTCTTACTTTTTGAAAAGTATATTAAATGATTAACACAAAAGGCTTTTAAAGGAATATACGATTTCTAATCGCTTAACGTGTTAACCCTATGTCTAATAATAGCCTAAAAACCTTTAATTGTAAACGCATTCTTTCATTTTTGTTAATATTCTTTTATTTTCACATATAAACCCATCTTTTTCTTCGCTTTAACGTGCATCCAAATTTGATAGATAATAATTTAAAAGAATAACAGAAAAAGCGAGGAAGCACTTTTAAAGTATCTCCTCGCTTGCTTCTTATTTTATTTAGCCACTTCTACTACTAGATACCGATGTGGTTCTTTTCCTTCTGAATGGGTAGAAATCCGTGTATCTTTACTTAGACGAGCATGTATTTGCTTTCTTTCAAAAGCAGGTAACGGCTCAAGAAAGATAGGCTGTTTGGTTCGTAAAACACGTTCAGCCGTTCGATCTGCAATATTTTGTAGAATTGATTCTCTTCGTTGACGATAATCGCCTACATTCACGACGACCGCAACACGTCTTTGTTGGTGATACTGAAAAATCGTCTGGGCTAAAGTCTGTAAGGAATTAATAATTTTACCATGCTTCCCAATAACCAGACCCGCTTTATTTGTATCAATATTAAAAGTAATCAGATTATGTTTTTCGTCTACAGATACTTTAGCAGACGCTCCATACACTTCTACCACATCTTCTAAGTATGTAATGACATGTCGAATGGCATCTTGACGGGAAGATAAGGATGTTTCATCATCTTCAATTATTGGTTTTGTCTGATCTAGATTTGAATGTTTCGGCTCATCCAAATCAGCATATTCAATGGTTTCCGAATATTCATAGTTATTTTGATCAGAACCTAAATTTTCCTCATCTTGGTTATCGGAAATATAATCTGCTCGTTCTTTATTTTCGAATAAAGAAATATTTCCTGCTTCTTCCAGTTTAGGTACGTGCTTAGGAGTTAATTCCACGATTGCTTCTCTTGAACCAAAACCAAAGAGGCCTTTTTTCCTTCTGAGATAATTTCAATATCAACATCCTGAGAATCTAAACCTAATTGTACCAAACCTTTGCTCACGGCCTTTTCAACAGTCATATCACGCACAGTAATTTTTTCCTTTTCCATTAGAGGTTCCATCCCTTCTGCTCCAAAAATATGATTATCTTCTTTTTTCCTTTTCGGATTTTTTGCTTTTTCTAGCGCTTTAGCTAAATCTCTTTGTCTTTGCTCTTCTTCTTCACGCTCACGAATAATTTTATATGGATTATTCATAAGCATCGTTTGCCCCACTGAGAAGGCATTACTAATTACCCAGTATAAAGAAAGCGCACTCGGAAGACTAACCCCAATGAATAAAATCATGATTGGCATTGCATACATCATTGATTTTCCAGGACCGCCGCCATCTGGTTGGGCCATCATGGTCAATTTTGATGTGAAATACGTTAAAATTGCAGCTAAAATTGGTAGAACAAAGTAAGGATCCTGTTCACCTAAGTTCATCCATAAAAAGTTTCCAGAACGTAACACTTCTGTTCGGCTAATAGCTTGATACAAAGCAATCATAACAGGCATCTGTACAAGTGCTGGAAGACAACCCATATAAGGATTTACACTATTTTCTGCATATAATTTAGAAGTTTCTGCCTGTAAGAGTTCCCGTGTTTGGGTATCTTTAGTAGAATATTTCTCTTGTAATGCTTTTATTTCTGGTTGTATCTTTGACATTTTTCTAGTGCTTTGTGTTTGAAAATGATTTAGTGGAGCTAGAATAAAACGAATGATGATGGTGAAAACAATAATTCCCATCCCATAATTGCCAAAAAACAAATTAGAAAACCAAATAATAACACGAGAGAAATTATAAATTACAATTCCGTCCCAAAAACCTGTGCTTTCTGAAGTAATTGGTGTACTGCTACATGCTGATAATACCATCATAACAGTAACCAACCCTAGTGTAAAAAGTAGTCGTTTACGCTTAGACAAGAGAAATTCCTCCTTAAATCTGTTTTTGTTCATATAATACATGAGCCAATTTTAACACATGTATAAGACTTTTTTTTATTTCTTCTGTAGATAATTTTACGGTCGGAGGACGAGCAATGATAATAAAGTCTATTTCAGATTGAATCGTTGGTTTTAATTCTAATAATGCTTGACGAATCTTTCGTTTAACTGAATTTCGCATTACTGCATTTCCTACTTTTTTCCCCACGGAGATACCTACACGAAAATGACTCTGATCCTCTTTAGCCAAAACGTACACCACAAATTGACGGTTCGCTTTGGAGGAACCGCTGTGAAATACTTTTTGAAATTCTTTTTCTTTTTTTACTCGAAAGGATTTTTTCATTTTCTTAGCCCTCTTTAATGGAAATAACACACAGTAGCGTTTCAAAGAAACCAAAGAGAAAGATACTTCTTTCCCCTTGTTCTGTAAAAAAAAGACCACTGACGATCAGTGATCTTATGCAGACAATACTTTTCTGCCTTTACGGCGTCTACTTGCTAAAACTCTACGGCCGTTTTTTGTACTCATACGTTGACGGAATCCGTGAACAGATTGACGATGACGTTTTTTAGGTTGGAATGTTCTTTTCATTGATCGTACACCTCCTAGTATATTCTTCTATTAGACGTTGTTATTGACATTCTTATTAGACAGTCTTTCATATTATAGGAATACTTACTCCATCTGTCAAGAAAAAATGGTCCATTACAAACTCACTGAATAATAATAGCACACTTCCTTCTATAGGGGAATGTTTTTTTATGTTTATGAGAGTTTTTTTTAATATTCTCTTCTTTAATAGTTATCCACAATAAAAATATTTATACACAACTCTTGGGGAATACTTTTTTATCAAAGCTTTTATACACTTTCTTTAAGCTACTTATGCACATACAAACAGGATGTGTTCAATGTGAATAGGATAACTCACAAAGGTTGTGCATAAGTATAAAATACGTTTTGAAATCAACGTTTATAAATGAATAGTTATCCACATTTTCTGTGTGCAAAACATTGCTGCTTCATTTTTGTACACAGGTGATATTTGCCTGTTGATAACTTCTTATCCACATGGTGATAGGATATGCACAATAGAAACAGTTGTGGAAAACTTCTGGAATAAATGATAAAATGGTTGAGACTTGTTTAAAAGTATTCTTTCTGCAATTATGAATCCTCTTAAATCAATAAATGAAATAGAAAGGAGGCAACTCCTATTGGATGATCTTTACTCTCTTTGGCGCTATCTACAAGATAAATTTAAAGAATCTCTTTCTAAAGTTAGTTACGATACTTGGATTGATAGTGCTGTACCTGTTCGTCTTACCGAAACAAATATTATCATTGAAGTACCTTCTTCCTTACATAAAGATTATTGGCAAAATAACCTAGCTACACGAATAGTAGAAGGAATCTATGAATTTAGCGGAAAAGAAATTTCGCCAATTTTTATGATTAAAAATGAAGATATGCCTGATATCGCCCAACCAACACCCAGAAACAAACCCAATCGTCCCTTTAAGGATGCCTTGTTAAATACTAAATATACATTTGATACCTTTGTAATTGGAAAAGGAAACCAAATGGCTCATGCCGCTGCTTTAGTTGTAGCTGAAGAACCAGGAACCATTTATAATCCACTGTTCTTCTATGGAGGAGTTGGGTTAGGAAAAACACATTTGATGCATGCAATCGGTCATCAAATGCTCCAACTACGTCCCACTGCTCGAATAAAATATGTTAGTAGTGAGACTTTCGCTAATGATTTTATTAATTCTATCCAAAATCGAACTCAAGAACAATTTCGGAATGAATACCGTAGTGTTGATCTTCTTTTAGTAGATGATATTCAATTTTTCGCGGATAAAGAAGGAACACAAGAAGAATTTTTCCATACATTCAATGCTTTGTATGATGAAAGAAAGCAAATTGTTCTAACAAGTGATCGTCTCCCTAATGAAATTCCTAAACTGCAAGAACGTTTAGTATCACGCTTTGCTTGGGGGCTTTCCGTTGATATTACGCCTCCAGATTTGGAGACACGAATTGCAATTCTAAGAAATAAAGCTAATAGTGAACGTTTGGAAATACCAGATGACACATTGAGTTATATCGCTGGACAAATTGACTCCAATATCCGTGAATTAGAAGGAGCTCTCGTACGTGTACAGGCTTATTCTGCTATTCAAGGAAAAGATATTACAACTAGTTTAGCAGCAGATGCTTTAAAAAGTATCTTACCTACTGATAAGCCCATGGCATTGTCCATCTACGTAATCCAACAAACCGTTGCCAAATTCTATCACGTAACAGTAGAACAATTAAAAGGGAAAAAAAGGACACGTGGAATTGTAGTCCCTCGTCAAATTGCTATGTATCTTTCTCGAGAAATGACTGATAACTCTCTTCCTAAGATTGGAGTAGAATTTGGTGGGAAGGATCACACAACGGTTTTACATGCACACGATAAAATTTCAACTTCCATAAAAAATGATCCAGCTTTAAAAAGAGAAATTGAAAACATAAAAGAAACCTTAACCAATAAATAAAAAGAGCCTGTGGATGAATAAAAAAAGAAGTGCTTTTTACGCACAGGTTATCCACAGGTGGAAAACTTAGGTATTTAAACGTGTTTTCAAGTTATCCACATTATCAACATGCCCTACTACTACTACTATTCTTTTTATACTTATATTAAATAACCATCGGAGGGAAACAACATGAAGTTTACAATCAATCGTCCTGCATTCATAAAATATTTAACAGATGTTCAAAGAGCTATCTCAAGTCGTACAACCATCCCTATATTGACAGGAGTAAAGATTACTGCTGATAAACAAGGATTAATGTTAAGTGGAAGTGACTCAGATATCTCAATCGAAATTTTTATTCCAATATCTGATGATACAAATCAATTAGAAGTACAAGAAGAAGGTGGAATTGTTCTACCTGCGCGTATTTTTAGTGAAATTGTTAAAAAAATGTCAGATGAGAAACTAACAATTGAAGTAGGAGAGAATTTCCAGACGAAAATTACTTCTGCTAATGCTTTCTTTACTATTAATAGTATCAATGTTGAAAATTACCCATATTTTCCAGTGATTGATTCAAACGAAGTCATCACCCTACCAACAAATTTATTTAAACAAGTTATCCAACATACGGTAATAGCAACTTCTACACAAGAAAGTCGTCCTATTTTGACAGGAGTAAACATTACAATTGAAAATGGAACATTAAAAGCAGTAGCTACAGATAGCCACCGCTTGAGTCAACGAATTATTCCTATTACGATGCCAGAAAATCTAAAAGAAAATAGCTATAAGGTTATTATTCCTGGAAAAAGTTTAGTTGAACTTTCAAGAATTGTAGAAGATCAAGATACGATCGAAATGATGGTTACTGAAAATCAAGTTCTTTTTAAAGCTGAAAATCTTTACTTTTACTCTCGATTATTAGAAGGATACTATCCAGATACGAATCGTTTAATTCCAAATAATTCTACTACTCAATTAGTAATGAGCGCTTCAGAGTTGTTACAAGCGACCGACCGATCTTCTTTGCTTTCTCATGAAGGAAAAAATAATGTTATTAAATTAACGATTTCTCCTGATAATGTAGAGTTATCTGGTAATTCCCCAGAAATTGGAACAGTAGAAGAAGATTTAAACTATGAAGATGCAACGGGTGATCCATTAGTTATTTCTTTCAACCCAGATTATTTGAAAGATGCATTAAGAACATTTGGACATCAAAATGTCACAGTAAGTTTTACTTCAGCGATTCGACCTTTTACGGTTGTACCAACTGAAAATAATACAAATATTGAACAAGCATTCATTCAATTAATTACCCCAGTTCGTACCTACTAATCAATAGAATAATATAATGAAAAGCTTGAAGAGATTTTATTTTGACAAAACTCTTCAAGCTTTTAATTTTTTAAGTAAAAATGCGAATCATCCATAAATCACTTAAATATTCGCTAGAATCTATTTCTGCCCTTTTATTTGATTTTAGTCTTTTATGTAAAAAATTTGTTAGAAACGGCTTTTTTTGCGTCTATTTGAATTATTACTAAAAAAAGAGTATAATAATACTTGAAAAGCGTGTCTGCGTGGATCTTAAAAGTTCCACGCCTATTTTATTGGAAAAGGGTGAAATCATTGAAAAATATTGTCTATATTGATACAGATTTCATAACACTAGGAAAGCTACTAAAACATGTGAACGTGATCTCCAGCGGAGGCATGGCAAAGTGGTATCTTTCAGAATATACCGTGCTCATTGATCATGAAAAGGAGAATCGTCGCGGTAAAAAGATATATCCCGGTTCAATGGTAGAAATACCAGACGAGGGAGTCTTTTTTATTCAGAAGCAAGAATCAGATAATGGAAGTACTCCATGATTTTAAAAGACATCACACTTCGTCATTTTCGAAATTATGAAGAATTAATTCTTTCTTTTTCGGATGGTATTAACGTTTTTCTAGGTGAAAATGCACAAGGGAAAACGAATCTCATGGAAGCAATTTATGCACTTTCCATGGCAAGAAGCCCGCGTACTTCTAACGAGCGAGAGATGATTCAATGGCAGGAAGATCATGCACATGTTTCGGGAAATATTGTTAAAAAAAATTCTCGATATCCTTTGGAACTTCATTTTTCCAAAAAAGGAAAGATGGCCAAAGTGAATCATTTGGAGCAAAAGAGACTCAGCCAGTACGTTGGAACGCTAAATGTTGTTTTATTTGCTCCTGAAGATTTAGATTTAGTAAAAGGTTCTCCAGTAAATCGTAGAAAGTTTTTAGATATGGAACTCGGACAAATGAGTCAAGTCTATTTACATGAATTAGTTCAGTATCAACGAGTTCTTAAACAAAGAAACTTATATCTCAAACATCTTTTGATAGGCAAAGCTAAGGATAAGGTTTATTTAGATGTTTTAACGGAACAAATGGTTACTGCTGGTGCTAATATTATCGAATTTCGTTTGGAATTTATTGAGAAATTGGAAAAATGGGCGTATGCACTTCACTATCAAATTTCCAATGATAAGGAAGAATTGAGTATTCGTTATAAATCCACAATCGCCTTTACAAGGGAAATGGATCACCAACAGATCTATCAGATGTTGATGGAAGAACAGGAACGAGTCAAAAACCGAGAAAGAGATCAAGGACAAACACTATTTGGTCCTCATCGAGATGATATGGTCTTTTATGTTAACAAACGTAACGTCCATCAATATGGCAGTCAAGGGCAACAACGTACTACTGTTTTGAGTTTAAAATTAGCAGAAATTGAGTGTATGAAAGAAGTTTTGGGAGAATATCCTATTCTTTTATTGGACGATGTCTTATCCGAATTGGATGATGACCGTCAAACGCATCTTTTGAAAACGATTGAAAAAAAGTTCAAACATTTTTAACGACTACAAGTTTGGATGGTATTAAACGTAATCAGATTGAAGAGCCAACCGTCTTTCGGGTAGAAGCGGGAAAAGTAGAAAAGGAAGGTGCATCATCTAATGGATGAACACATAAAAAATAAAGCCGAATTGGCTCAAGAGTATGATGCTAGTCAGATACAGGTTCTAGAAGGATTAGAAGCAGTTCGTAAACGTCCAGGAATGTACATTGGTTCTACCAGTTCAACTGGTTTGCATCACTTAGTATGGGAAATTGTCGATAATTCTATTGATGAAGCTTTGGCTGGTTTTGCTGATGAGATTTCTATTTCTTTAGAAAAAGACAATAGTGTGATTGTAACGGATAATGGTCGAGGAATTCCGGTAGACATACAAATGAATACGGGACGTCCAGCAGTAGAAACGGTTTATACGGTACTACATGCAGGTGGTAAGTTTGGTGGTGGAGGATATAAAGTTTCTGGAGGCCTTCATGGTGTAGGTGGGTCTGTAGTTAATGCTCTCTCTAAGAAACTGACCGTTCAGGTATATAAAAATGGTAATATTTATGAGCTAAATTTTGCATACGGAAAAATTATCAACGATCTTTCTATCGTGGGTAAAACTGAAAAACATGGAACGGTAGTACGTTTCTGGCCCGATCCACAAATATTTGATGAGACGATTATTTTTGATTTTGAAAAATTAATGGTTCGTGTACGGGAATTAGCTTTCTTGAATAAAGGATTACATATTTCTATTACCGATAACCGCCCAGAAGAACCTGTTGTGCATGAATTTATGTATGAAGGCGGAATTAAAAGTTATGTAGAATATTTAAATAAAAATAAAAAGCCTTTATATGAGGACGTAGTCTATGTAGAAGGTATGCAAGATGATATTCAAGTAGAGGTCGCCTTCCAATATACGGACGGATATCACTCTAGTATGTTTACTTTTGCTAATAATATTCATACATATGAAGGTGGGACTCATGAATCTGGCTTAAAAACGGCTTTGACTCGTGTTATTAATGACTATGCAAAGAAACAAAAAATTCTAAAAGAAAATGAAGAGAACCTAACAGGAGAGGATGTCCGCGAAGGATTGACGCTTGTTCTATCCATCAAACATCCTGATCCCCAATTTGAAGGTCAAACAAAGACCAAATTAGGTAACTCAGAAGCAAGAACGATTACGGATCGTCTTTTTTCTACTAATCTAGATAAATTTTTAATGGAAAACCCTCAAACAGCTCGTTTAATTGTTGATAAAGGTATTCTAGCTGCAAAAGCTCGAATGGCTGCAAAACGTGCTCGAGAAGTGACTCGTAAAAAGAGTGGATTAGAAATAAGTAATTTACCTGGTAAACTAGCTGACTGTTCTAGTAAGGATCCGTCAAAATCAGAAATATTTATTGTAGAGGGAGATTCTGCGGGTGGCTCTGCTAAACAAGGACGCTCACGTATTTTCCAAGCGATTTTACCGATTCGAGGTAAAATTTTAAATGTAGAAAAAGCAACATTAGATAAAATATTAGCTAATGAAGAGATTAGAGCTTTGTTTACTGCAATGGGAACTGGTTTTGGTGCTGAATTCGACGTTAGCAAAGCACGTTATCACAAATTAGTTATTATGACCGATGCTGATGTGGATGGTGCTCATATACGTACCCTTCTCTTGACTCTTTTCTATCGCTATATGCGTCCATTGGTAGAAGCAGGCTATGTATATATTGCCCAGCCTCCTTTGTTCCAAGTAAAACAAGGGAAAACGATGGAATATATGCAAACGGAAGAAGAATTAACGAATTATCTTGCTAAAATTCCTGCCACACCTAAACCGTCTATTCAGAGGTATAAAGGTTTGGGAGAAATGGATGCAGAGCAGCTCTGGGATACAACTATGAATCCAGAACATAGACGCTTTGCTCAGGTGACGGTTGATGATGCTATTGAAGCAGATACTGTTTTGAGTATGTTAATGGGTGATCGTGTTGAGCCTCGTCGTAATTTTATTCAAGACAATGCTGAATATGTTGAAAATATTGATGTATAAGAGAGGAGGAAGATAAGCAATGAGTGAAAACACACCTGAATTAGATCAAGGAATGGAACAAAGAGAATTAAGCGAAGAAATGCAGAAATCCTTTTTGGAATATGCTATGAGTGTAATTGTGGCTCGTGCTCTTCCTGACGTAAGGGATGGAATGAAGCCTGTTCATCGCCGTATATTATATGGAATGAATGAATTAGGTGTTACATCTGATAAAGCGTATAAAAAATCAGCTCGTATTGTCGGAGACGTTATGGGTAAATATCATCCACATGGAGACAGTGCCATATATGAAACAATGGTACGGATGGCTCAAGATTTTAGCTATCGTTATCCTCTCGTAGATGGTCATGGTAACTTTGGTTCTGTTGATGGTGACGGTGCAGCTGCCATGCGTTATACCGAAGCTAGAATGTCAAAAATAGCGATGGAAATGCTACGTGATATTAATAAAGATACGGTTGATTATCACGATAACTATGATGGAACAGAAAGCGAACCAAATGTTTTACCAGCCCGCTTCCCTAATCTTCTAGTAAATGGTACATCGGGTATCGCTGTAGGGATGGCTACTAATATTCCTCCACATAATCTAGGCGAAGTAATTTCAGCTTTACATATGCTTATGAAAGATCCAGACGTTACTACTACTGATTTGATGGAGGTTCTTCCAGGTCCGGATTTCCCAACCGGAGGAATCGTTTTAGGAAAATCTGGTATTCGTAAGGCGTATGAAACCGGTAAAGGATCCATAATGATTCGTGGAAAAGTAGAAATAGAAACACAAAAAAATGGTAAAGAACGTATTTTAATAAATGAATTACCATATATTGTTAATAAAGCGAAGTTAGTAGAAAGAATTGCAGAACTAGCTCGAGATAAACGAATTGAAGGAATTACCGATTTAGCAGATGAATCAGATCGCGATGGGATGAGAATTGTTATTGATATCCGTCGAGATGTTAGCGCAAATGTTGTTTTAAACAATTTGTACAAACTAACCCCTCTACAGTCATCTTTTGGTTTCAATATGCTAGCAATTGTAGATGGCATACCAGAAGTGTTGGGCCTAAAATCAATTTTAGTTCACTATTTGGAACACCAAAAAGTAGTGATTCGTCGAAGAACAGAATATGATAAAAGAAAAGCAGAAGCACGTGCGCATATCTTAGCAGGTTTACAAATAGCATTAGACCATATTGATGAAATTGTAAGTATTTTACGCAGCTCTCCAAGTGGAGATGTAGCTAAGAAAACTTTTGTAGAAAAATATGGACTTTCTGATAAGCAATCTCAAGCAATTCTTGATATGCGAATGGTTCGCTTGACAGGGTTAGAACGGGATAAGATTGATACAGAATATAATAATTTAATGGATGCCATTGCTGATTGGACTCATATTTTAGCTAATGAATATCGAGTTTTTGATATTATTGAAACTGAATTATTAGAGATTCAAGATCGATTTGGTGATGCAAGACGGACAGAATTATTAATTGGTGAAGTTCTTTCACTTGAAGATGAAGATTTGATAGAGGTGGAAGACGTTGTGATTACTCTAACTCATAACGGCTACATCAAACGTTTAGCAAGTAGTGAATTCCGTACTCAAAAACGTGGTGGTCGAGGTGTTCAGGGAATGGGAATGCATGATGAAGACTTCATTGAAACTCTTATTTCTACTTCTACTCATGACACCCTTCTTTACTTCTCTAACCAAGGTAAAGTTTATAAAACCAAAGGATATGAAATTCCAGAATATGGTAGACAAGCAAAAGGATTGCCAATCATTAATCTCCTTAACTTGGATGCAAATGAAAAAATCCAGGCAATCATTGCTTTGGAAGATGGAAAACATAAAACAGGTGAATATTTATTCTTTGCTACTCGTCAAGGAGTTGTGAAGCGTACAGAAACTACTGATTTCCAAAATATCCGTCAAAATGGATTACGTGCAATCAACTTACGAGACGATGATGAATTAATCAAAGTGACTCTTACTGATGGAGAACAAAATATCATCTTAGGAACTCATTTAGGTTATTCAGTGAGTTTCAATGAACAAGATGTTCGTTCAATGGGACGTACAGCCACAGGAGTAAGAGGAGCCCGTTTGCGTAAAGATGATTATATCGTAGGTATGGATATCTTATCTCCAGAATCTGAAGTTTTAGTTATTACTGAAAATGGATATGGGAAACGTACCTCAATCGAGGAATATGCAATCAAAGGACGAGGTGGTAAAGGTGTGAAAACAGCCAATATCACTAAGAAAAATGGAAACCTTGTAGGATTAGCTACAGTGAAAGATGATGACGATATCATGATTATCACAGATAAAGGTGTCATGATTCGCTTCCACGCTGCAGCAGTTTCTCAAACAGGTCGTGCAACTTTAGGAGTTCGTTTAATTCGATTAGATGATGAGTCTACTGTTTCTACTATGGCAATTGTAGAACCAGAAGATGAAGAATTAGAAGAGAATGCTCTTCTTTCTGAAGGTGAAGAAACTACTGATCCTACATCTTCTGAAATAACAGATGAAAAAATGGAAACAGACATACAAGAATTTGCTGATCAACTATTTGAAGAGTCTGGGTCTGATGAAGAAATAGATAAAGAGTAATTAAAAAAGAGTGTGTGGATTTTTCATACACTCTTTTTTTACTGTTATGAATTATTTAGTATCTATATTCATTTTTATTACGAGTCTAAACAATTTTTTAGAAAAAATTGCATTTCAAAAGGTTATATGTTAAAATCTTTAGATGTGAGTATTTTAAAAAGATACTCTCCTTGTTCTTATAAATATAAGAGCCAAAGTCCATAAGGAGGTGACAGTCATAATGACTCAATACGAAATTAACTATATTATCCGTCCAGATATCGAGGAAGCAGCTAAAGCTGAATTGGTTCAACGCTTTGATACTATTTTAACTGATAATGGTGCAGAAGTTATTGAATCAAAAGACTGGTCAAAACGTCGTTTAGCTTACGAAATTAATGATTATCGCGAAGGTATTTACCATATCGTGAAAATTAATTGCGAAAATGCTACAGCGATTGAAGAATTTGATCGTCTTTCAAAAATCAATAACGATATTATTCGTCATATTGTTATCAAAGAAGAAGTATAAAATGTTTCACGTGAAACATTTTGAGGAGGTAAAGATAAATGATTAACAATGTTGTATTAGTTGGAAGGCTAACAAAAGATGTTGATTTACGTTATACCTCAAACGGTACTGCAGTTGGTTCGTTTTCAATTGCCGTAGAACGACCATTTAAGAATCAGCAAGGTGAAAAAGAAACTGATTTCATCAATTGTGTGATTTGGAGAAAAGCTGCTGAAAACTTTGCGAATTTTACTCGTAAAGGTTCATTAGTTGGTTTACAAGGTAGAATTCAAACTAGAAATTATGAAAATCAACAAGGACAACGAGTGTATGTTACCGAAATAGTTGTTGATACTTTTTCTTTCTTGGAATCAAAAAGCGTTACAGAACAAAGACCAAGAGATAATTCTCAAAACACTTCTAGTACTAGCAATTCATACCAGTCAAATCAAAGTAGCAATCAGAATGGTAATCAATCCTCTACTTCTGGTAACAAAAAAGCTTTACTGACTATCAATCGAATGATGATCCTTTCTTGTCGAGTGGCGAATCCATTGATATTTCTGATGATGATTTACCATTCTAAAATAACTTGATATAGGATCTCAAAAAAGGAGGAAAAAAACATGGCTCAACAACGTGGAGGCCGCGGTGGAAGAAAGAAACGTAAAAAAGTTTGTTACTTCTGCGCGAATCACATTGATCATGTAGATTACAAAGACACAGATTTATTGAAACGATATATCTCTGAAAAAGGTAAAATTTTACCACGTCGCGTAACAGGTACATGTGCAAAACATCAAAGAACTTTGACAGTGTCTATTAAACGTTCACGCATCATGGCTTTGATGCCTTTTACAATGGCAGAATAATTAATTTAGAGGAGAACCGAGATTTTAATCTCGGTTCTCTTTTTTTATTTAATTCTAACAAATAAAAACAAGTTTAATGTGTTATACATCAAAAAACCAGATGAAAATAAAGTTACACACATGTTGACAACTTGAAATAAAACGATTGATACCATAGGTTACAAGAGTTTATTTAAAAGTTATGCACAGGGTGAACTTACGTTTTGTGGATAACAAAAATTAGCGGAGAGTGTATTTGAAAATTAAACCATACTTTATAAAAAGATAGTTCCTATAAATGTTCCACGTGGAACATTTATAGGAGAGGTGTAACACTATGGAATGTGGCTATTAAAGGAACAGTATGTTAAAATATAAAGACTAAATTCAATATTATGAGGGAAAAGGAGCAATAATGAAACTAAAGGAAAAAATCAAAAACCTTCCTCCATTCATACGTTCTGAGAAAATAAAAATCCTCTTCTTAACAGTAGGACTAGCTTTGATTGTGGTTAATATATTAACGTTCATTGCAGATTGGAAAATAGGATTACTTTTATCCGTTATTCTTTTATTTATCATATGGATACTTAATCGCTCTTCCGGACTACTTGTTGCTGAAACTAATAAATATATTGCCGATTTGTCTTATCGTATAAAAAAAGGAGAACAGGAAGCATTAATACAAATGCCAATCGGAATTCTTTTATACAATAAAGAAGAAGAAATTCAATGGACAAATCCATACCTGATGAAGTACTTCGAAAAAAAGAAGTATTGGGTAGGAAAATCGAAGAAGTAGATCCAGAACTCTATAAATGGATTCAAGAGTATGATAGCGATAATAAAATGGAAATCACATGGGGAAATCGTTTTTTTGAGATGATTATTCAAAAAGATATCGGTGTGATTTATTTAATGGATATTACTGAATACGCAAACATTGAAGAAAAGTATGAAAGTGAGCGTATTGTTTTTGGAAATATTATTATTGATAATTATGATGAAGCAGTTCAATCGATGAATGATAGAAAAAAATCAAATGTAAATAATTATATAACGAATCAACTTTCAAATTGGGCGAATATAAATAATGTGTATTTAAAAAGAGTAGATGAAGATCGTTTTATTGCATTAATGAATAAGCGTACTCTAGGTAAAATTGAAAAAAGTAAGTTTGAGATTATTGAACAAATTCGTGAACGAACATATAAACAAAACTTTCCCTTGACGTTAAGTATGGGTTTTTCCTACGGTGCTGGTGCAGTTCCGATGAAATGGAGAGATATTGGCCAATTGGCTCAAGCCAATATTGATTTAGCTTTAGCAAGAGGTGGTGACCAGGTGGTTGTTCGTGCTGAAAATGAAGATGCACGATTCTATGGAGGGAAAACAAACCCGATGGAGAAGCGTACGCGGATTCGTGCACGTATGATCAGTCAAGCACTCGAAGAATTAATTGTAAATTCTGACAAAGTTTTTGTAATGGGTCATAATTATCCTGACATGGATGTACTGGGTTCTTGTTTAGGAATACGGCGAATTGTACAAATGAACAATAAAGATGCATGGATTGTCATGAATACAAATGAATTTTCAATGGATATTAAACGAATGATGGAAACTATCGATAAAGATGCTACCATCTCTAAGCATATTATTTCTCCGGAGCAGGCAGAGGAAATGGTGACAAGTGATTCTTTGATCGTAATGGTAGATGTGCACCGTCCATCTATGATTCCAGCACCTAATTTAATGGATTATTCAAAGAAACTAGTAATTATTGATCACCATCGCAGAGGTCAAGAGTTTCCAGAGGATCCAGTATTAGTATATATTGAACCATATGCATCATCGGCATCAGAATTAATTGCAGAACTTTTTGAATATCAGTCGAATGATATTGATACCATTAATAAAATAGAAGCAACGGCTATGTTGGCAGGTATTATAGTAGATACACGAAACTTTAGCCTACGAACAGGTTCTCGTACTTTTGATGCAGCAAGCTACTTACAGTCTAATGGAGCAGACCCAATACTAATTCAACAATCATTGAAAGAAGACTTGGATACGTTTCTAATGAGAAGTCATTTGATGGAAACCATGGAGTTTATTATTCCAGGAATGGCTATAGTGGCAGGCGAAGAGGACAAGGTATATGATACCGTGGTAGCTGCACAAACAGCTGATACGATGTTATCTATGGAAAAAGTTGAAGCATCTTTTGTGATTACCCAAAGAAGTGATGGTAGAATTGGAATTAGTGCTAGAAGCTTAGGGAAAATTAACGTTCAAACTATTATGGAAAAATTGGGTGGTGGAGGACATTTATCAAATGCGGCCACTCAAATTGAGGACTCTACAGTTGCAGAAGCAAAAGAAAAATTAGTTAAAGTATTAAAAAAAGAAGAGAATGAAGAAATGGAAGGAGAAATAAAATGAAAGTAATTTTTTTAGAAGACGTAAAAGGTAAAGGTAAAAAAGGTGAAGTAAAAAATGTGGCGGATGGATACGCACATAATTTTTTGATTAAAAATGGGCTAGCTGAAGAAGCAAATAAATCTAATGTATCAGCTTTAAAAGGTCAAAAGATGGCTGAAGATAAAAAGATGGCCGAAGAATTACAAGAAGCAACAGATTTAAAAGCTTTTCTTGAAAAAGAAGATTCTGTAATCGAACTGAAGGCTAAATCTGGTGAAGATGGACGTTTATTCGGATCGATTACTAGTAAACAAATCGCTGCAGAACTTAAAAAACAATATAAAGTTAAATTAGATAAAAGAAAAATTGATTTGAAAAACCCAATTCGTGCTTTAGGTTTCACAAGAATGAATGTACGACTACACCCTGATGTTATGGCCACACTAACGGTTCATATAACAGAAGAATAACGTATATATAAAAAGCTGAGGAAAATACCTCAGCTTTTTATATTGTTTATTAGACAAATAATGGAGTAGAAACAACGGAAAGAACATGCGTTCGAAAACGCTTATTGTTTAACCAGATTTTTTAGAGTACAATAAAAAAAACAAGAGAGTTGTAATTCTCTCCAGTAATCATGAGAAGGATGAAGTAGTTATGGAAGAAGTATTCCAAAATCGAATACCTCCACACAGTTTAGAAGCAGAGCAGTCTGTATTAGGATCCATCTTTTTAGATACAGAAACTGTTGTCAACGTATTGGAGTATTTAGAAGCAGTTGATTTTTACAAAAAAAGTCACCAGCTTATTTTTGATGCAATCGTTCGTCTTTATAATCGTAACGAGGCGATTGATGTGGTTACTTTGGCAAATGAACTTGAGAATAAAGGACAGTTAGAAAATGTTGGAGGTTTAGCATACTTAGCAGATCTAGCTATTGCCGTTCCTACTGCAGCAAACGTAGAGTATTACTCAAAAATAGTAGAAGAAAAATCAATACTAAGAAATTTAATTCGTTCTGCGACTGATATAGTGAAAATTGGATATGAAGAAGGAGACGAACTCTCTACTATATTAGATAGTGCGGAACATAATATTCTTCAAGTTTCCGAAAGAAGGAACCGTTCAGGATTTATTCGTATCTCTGATGTTGTTGCTACTTCACTACAGAACATTGAACTACTAGCTCAACAAACAGGAGACATTACCGGAGTTCCAACGGGATATATTGCTTTAGATAAAATGACAGCAGGATTGCAAAAAGAAGAACTTATTATTCTTGCGGCTAGACCTGCCGTAGGGAAGACGGCATTTGCTTTGAACATCGCACAGAATGTAGCCACAAAGTCTAATCAAGTGGTAGCCATTTTCAGTTTAGAAATGGGAGCAGAATCATTAGTCAACAGAATGTTATGCGCAGAAGGAAATATTGATGCTAGTAACTTACGAACAGGGCAGTTGACGGAAGAAGAATGGTCTAGTTTGATTATGGCAATGGGGGCATTAGGGCAGTCTAAAATTTTTATTGACGATACTCCAGGAATCCGAATAGCAGAAATAAGAGCAAAAAGTCGTCGATTAAAACAAGAACAAGGTGAAATTGGCTTAATCGTTATCGACTATCTTCAATTAATAGAAGGAAATAGTAAAGAAAATCGGCAGCAAGAAGTTTCAGAAATATCCCGTCAGTTAAAAAAATTAGCAAAAGAGCTAAAAGTACCAGTCATCGCTCTCTCTCAATTATCTCGTGGCGTAGAACAAAGACAGGATAAACGCCCTGTCTTGAGTGATATTCGTGAATCAGGATCAATTGAACAAGATGCAGATATTGTAGCTTTTTTATATCGAGAAGATTATTATGACCGAGAAGGTTCGGAAGAAAATAGTGGGGAAGAGCTTGATAATAACATTGTCGAAGTAATTATTGAAAAGAATAGAAGTGGAGCTCGTGGGACCGTTAAGCTTCTATTCAAAAAAGAGTTTAATAAATTTTCATCGATGTCTTACATGCCAGAACCAATGTAGAGATAGATTAATGAAGGGTTCTAGGAAATCCTATATTTTTAATAGGATATAGAACGTATGTAACGAGTTTAATTTCTCTGTTAAAGTGTATAAAAGAGGAAAGAAGAAGGAACTCCTAAATAATAGGAATTCCTTCTTCTTTTTTTATTCTTCAAAAGTGAAAAACAATAGAAAATACTTGCACTTTACAATAGCGGGTGCTAAAATAACAAAGTATTAAGGAACGGGCTGTTAGCTCAGTTGGTAGAGCAGATGACTCTTAATCATCGGGTCGTGGGTTCGATCCCCTCACAGCCCATTCGTTTAAAAACTTAAACAGTATAATCATTTAAAGTGCTTTTGCACTAATGATTATACTGTTTTTTTATTTCTATTAAATTTTTAAGTAAATAACATAACGCCATTGAAAATATTAATCATTAAGACAATAATAATAATAGATTGAAAAACAATTAATACTTTATCTTCTGATAACACATTACTCAAACGTGCACCAACAAGACCACCAATAATCGCGGCTGGAATAACATAGTAGAGGATCGTTAAGTCATACTGTGCAAATCCAGTAGTACTGGCGATGGTTATTAATTTTGAAAACTGTGAAAAGAAAATCGTAGCGATAGAATAGAAAGTAGCTTGTTTGATTGGCATTGCAAATAATAGCATTAAAAGAGAAACGTTTATTGGCCCTCCGCCAATCCCCAACAGACTAGCTAAAAACCCTAAAATAAAACCACAACCTAGATACCATAAAAAGCTTTTAAATTGGAAGTTCTTCCAATTGTACTTAGCATATAGGAAAGCAAATAGTAAAGTTATAATCGTTAATACAATTTGAATCAAATTAACAATACGTTCATCATTAAAAAATGTTAAAAAAGAATTAAAAGCTATATTTCCAGAAAATCCACCGATGATTGCTCCAATAGAAACCAAAAGAAGCAATTTCCAATCGAATTTGGCACCTTTTTTTAATTGTCTTGTTGTAGATACAATGGACATAGTAAAAACTGCCACTGCTGAATAAAATGAAACAGAGGTAACATCGTGTGCACCAACCAAGTCAAGAATGGGTTTGATGATCACCCCACCTCCCATACCTGAAACTGAACCTACACTATTTGCTAAA
>NZ_CP090983.1:137500-202500 GCF_021513155.1 Jeotgalibaca sp. MA1X17-3 | reverse complement strand
TGCCTTGGCACTAGGAGCCGATGAAGGACGGGACTAACACCGATATGCTCCGGGGAGCTGTACGTAAGCATTGATCCGGAGATTTCCGAATGGGGAAACCCAACACCTCTGATCGGGTGTTACGCTTTACTGAATACATAGGTAAAGCGAGGAAGACGCAGGGAACTGAAACATCTCATTACCTGCAGGAAGAGAAAGAAAATTCGATTCCCTGAGTAGCGGCGAGCGAAACGGGAAAAGCCCAAACCAGGAAGCTTGCTTCCTGGGGTTGTAGGACTGGAATGTGAGACGAAGAGGGATAGCAAAAGCCGACTGGAAAGTCGCGCCAAAGAGGGTAACAGCCCCGTATGCGAAATCCCAAATCGCTCTACCAGTATCCTGAGTACGGCGGAACACGAGAAATTCCGTCGGAATCCGGGAGGACCATCTCCCAAGGCTAAATACTCCCTAGTGACCGATAGTGAACCAGTACCGTGAGGGAAAGGTGAAAAGCACCCCGGAAGGGGAGTGAAATAGTACCTGAAACCGTGCGCTTACAAGTAGTCAGAGCCCGTTAATGGGTGATGGCGTACCTTTTGTAGAATGGACCGGCGAGTTACGATTCCATGCGAGGTTAAGCTGAAAAGGCGGAGCCGCAGCGAAAGCGAGTCTGAATAGGGCGAATAAGTATGGGGTCGTAGACCCGAAACCAGGTGACCTACCCATGTCCAGGTTGAAGGTGCGGTAATACGCACTGGAGGACCGAACCCACGTACGTTGAAAAGTGCGGGGATGAGGTGTGGGTAGCGGAGAAATTCCAATCGAACCTGGAGATAGCTGGTTCTCTCCGAAATAGCTTTAGGGCTAGCCTCGGACACGAGGAATCATGGAGGTAGAGCACTGTTTGGACGAGGGGCCCTTCTCGGGTTACCGAATTCAGATAAACTCCGAATGCCATTGATTCACGTCCGGGAGTCAGACTACGAGTGATAAGATCCGTAGTCGAGAGGGAAACAGCCCAGACCACCAGCTAAGGTCCCCAAGTATCTGTTAAGTGGAAAAGGATGTGGGGTTGCTCAGACAACTAGGATGTTGGCTCAGAAGCAGCCATCATTTAAAGAGTGCGTAATAGCTCACTAGTCGAGTGACCCTGCGCCGAAAATTTACCGGGGCTAAACAGATCACCGAAGCTGTGGACAGAACCATTGGTTCTGTGGTAGGAGAGCGTTCTAAGGGCGTTGAAGCGAGACCGTGAGGACTGGTGGAGCGCTTAGAAGTGAGAATGCCGGTATGAGTAACGAAAGACGGGTGAGAATCCCGTCCACCGAATGACTAAGGTTTCCTGGGGAAGGCTCGTCCTCCCAGGGTTAGTCGGGACCTAAGCCGAGGCCGATAGGCGTAGGCGATGGACAACAGGTTGAGATTCCTGTACCAGTTGATTTTGTTTGAACAATGGAGGGACGCAGGAGGCAACGGAATGCGCGCTGATGGATATGCGCGCCCAAGCAACAAGTCTGGGAAGGAGTCAAATGCTTCTACCCGCGAAGGATGAGTTGTGATGGGGAGGGAAATTAAGTACCGAAGTTCCCGCAGTCACACTGCCAAGAAAAGCTTCTCGTTAGAAATTAACTGCCCGTACCGCAAACCGACACAGGTAGTCGAGGAGAGAATCCTAAGGTGAGCGAGCGAACTCTCGTTAAGGAACTCGGCAAAATGACCCCGTAACTTCGGGAGAAGGGGTGCTGACCGAAAGGTCAGCCGCAGTGAATAGGCCCAAGCGACTGTTTATCAAAAACACAGGTCTCTGCAAAATCGAAAGATGACGTATAGGGGCTGACGCCTGCCCGGTGCTGGAAGGTTAAGAGGAGAGGTTAGCTTTCGAGCGAAGCTTCGAATTGAAGCCCCAGTAAACGGCGGCCGTAACTATAACGGTCCTAAGGTAGCGAAATTCCTTGTCGGGTAAGTTCCGACCCGCACGAAAGGCGTAACGATTTGGGCACTGTCTCAACGAGAGACTCGGTGAAATTATAGTACCAGTGAAGATGCTGGTTACCCGCGACAGGACGGAAAGACCCCATGGAGCTTTACTGCAGTTTGATATTGCGTGTTTGTGCCGTATGTACAGGATAGGTAGGAGCCAATGAAGCCGGGACGCTAGTCTCGGTCGAGGCGACGGTGGGATACTACCCTTGCGGCAGGAACACTCTAACCCGCGGCCCTTATCGGGCCGGGAGACAGTGTCAGACGGGCAGTTTGACTGGGGCGGTCGCCTCCTAAAGTGTAACGGAGGCGCCCAAAGGTTCCCTCAGAATGGTTGGAAATCATTCGTAGAGTGCAAAGGCAGAAGGGAGCTTGACTGCGAGACAGACAAGTCGAGCAGGGACGAAAGTCGGGCTTAGTGATCCGGTGGTTCCGTATGGAAGGGCCATCGCTCAACGGATAAAAGCTACCCTGGGGATAACAGGCTTATCTCCCCCAAGAGTTCACATCGACGGGGAGGTTTGGCACCTCGATGTCGGCTCATCGCATCCTGGGGCTGTAGTCGGTCCCAAGGGTTGGGCTGTTCGCCCATTAAAGCGGTACGCGAGCTGGGTTCAGAACGTCGTGAGACAGTTCGGTCCCTATCCGTCGCGGGCGTTGGAAATTTGAGAGGAGCTGTCCTTAGTACGAGAGGACCGGGATGGACACACCGCTGGTGTACCAGTTGTTCCGCCAGGAGCATCGCTGGGTAGCTATGTGTGGACGGGATAAACGCTGAAAGCATCTAAGCGTGAAGCCCCCCTCAAGATGAGATTTCCCATCACTTGAAGTGAGTAAGACCCCTGAGAGACGATCAGGTGGATAGGCGGGAAGTGGAAGTGCAGCGATGCATGGAGCGGACCCGTACTAATCGGTCGAGGACTTAACCAAAAACAGGCAGCGACGTAATGCGGTGCCTGGTCAACCTTTGTTTTTCATGTTGTGTATTCAGTTTTGAGGGAACAATGTTTCCTTAATCCCATAAAAATGTGCGGTGGCGATGGCTGGAAGGCCACACCTGTTCCCATCTCGAACACAGAAGTTAAGCTTCCAAGCGCCGATTGTAGTGAAGGGTTTCCCTTTGTGAGAGTAGGACGCTGCCGCGCATTTTATATTTTTCTATATACTAGGTTTCTCTATGGTAAGTTTAAAGTACCGTAGTAAAAAAATATGCTTGCAGTAATGAAAGAAATGCTGTATTATATTTAAGAACTCTTGTATTATGGAGGTTTAGCTCAGTTGGGAGAGCGTCTGCCTTACAAGCAGAATGTCAGCGGTTCGAGCCCGTTAACCTCCATTTTTTTATGAGTTATTAGCTCAGCTGGTAGAGCATCTGACTTTTAATCAGAGGGTCGCAGGTTCGAGCCCTGCATAACTCATTCCTTTTTGAATAAAAAAGGGTACGCGGGTGTGGCGGAATTGGCAGACGCACTAGATTTAGGATCTAGCGCCGCAAGGCGTGGGGGTTCAAGTCCCTTCACCCGCATTTTTAGCCGGCTTAGCTCAGTTGGTAGAGCATCTGATTTGTAATCAGAGGGTCGAGGGTTCAAATCCTTTAGCCGGCACCATGCGGAAGTAGTTCAGTGGTAGAACATCACCTTGCCAAGGTGGGGGTCGCGGGTTCGAACCCCGTCTTCCGCTTACATAGGCAGACTATCTGCTTTATGTAAAATAGAATAATGCCGGGGTGGCGGAATTGGCAGACGCACAGGACTTAAAATCCTGCGGTGAGTGATCACCGTATCGGTTCGATCCCGATTCTCGGCATTTTTTTTAAAAGCACCCATAGCTCAATTGGATAGAGTACTTGACTACGAATCAAGCGGTTGCAGGTTCGACTCCTGCTGGGTGCATTTTTTTACGGGAAATAGCTCAGCTTGGTAGAGCACTTGGTTTGGGACCAAGGGGTCGCAGGTTCGAATCCTGTTTTCCCGATACAATCATGAAATTTTGGTTGTTGAAATTTTGGCGGTGTAGCTCAGCTGGCTAGAGCGTCCGGTTCATACCCGGGAGGTCGGGGGTTCGATCCCCTTCGCCGCTATCTTTTAAATATACTCGAATCACTTATTTAAAGGTTTCTATATTTTACCGAGCTGGGACCTTTAGCTCAGTTGGTTAGAGCAGACGGCTCATAACCGTCCGGTCGCAGGTTCGAGTCCTGCAAGGTCCATTGCAGGAAAGTCCCTGTAAACTGGTTATTTATTTTTGATGGGGAAGTACTCAAGAGGCTGAAGAGGCGCCCCTGCTAAGGGTGTAGGTCGCTAACGCGGCGCGAGGGTTCAAATCCCTCCTTCTCCGTTTTGTTTTTTTAAATATAGCAAGGCCCGTTGGTCAAGCGGTTAAGACACCGCCCTTTCACGGCGGTATCACGGGTTCGATTCCCGTACGGGTCATCATGGAGGATTACCCAAGTCCGGCTGAAGGGAACGGTCTTGAAAACCGTCAGGTGTGTAAAAACACGCAAGGGTTCGAATCCCTTATCCTCCTTACTTTTTTAGTCTACTTAGACTGATGAAGAAAATATATACTTACTATTATCGCGGGGTAGAGCAGTTGGCAGCTCGTCGGGCTCATAACCCGGAGGTCACAGGTTCGAGTCCTGTCCCCGCAATTTTTCATTTTTTATTTTAAATATTATAGTTAATATTTAACGGTTCCGTGGTGTAGGGGTTAACATGCCTGCCTGTCACGCAGGAGATCGCGGGTTCAAATCCCGTCGGGACCGCCATGCGGGTGTAGTTTAGTGGTAAAACCACAGCCTTCCAAGCTGTCGTCGCGAGTTCGATTCTCGTCACCCGCTTTTTTTTATGGGCCTATAGCTCAGCTGGTTAGAGCGCACGCCTGATAAGCGTGAGGTCGATGGTTCGAGTCCATTTAGGCCCATTTATTTTTCGATTTTTATGGCCCGTTGGTCAAGCGGTTAAGACACCGCCCTTTCACGGCGGTATCACGGGTTCGATTCCCGTACGGGTCATTAACAAAATATTCAAAATTTTATAAGTTTATGAAATATAGTATATGTTAAATTGTTTTTGTGTAAACTTTACATGGGGGTTTAGCTCAGTTGGGAGAGCGTCTGCCTTACAAGCAGAATGTCAGCGGTTCGAGCCCGTTAACCCCCATAGGTTCCGTGGTGTAGGGGTTAACATGCCTGCCTGTCACGCAGGAGATCGCGGGTTCAAATCCCGTCGGGACCGTATTTTTTTATATTTTGGCTCGATAGCTCAGTTGGTAGAGCACTTGATTGAAGCTCAAGGTGTCGGCAGTTCGATTCTGTCTCGAGCCATTTTTAATAACGGAGGAGTAGCGAAGTGGCTAAACGCGGCGGACTGTAAATCCGCTCCCTCGGGTTCGGCAGTTCGAATCTGCCCTCCTCCATTCTTTTTGTCCTTAGGGGTATAGTTTAAAGGTAGAACAACGGTCTCCAAAACCGTTAGTGTGGGTTCAATTCCTGCTACCCCTGTTTTTCAAATTATGGCGGTTGTGGCGAAGTGGTTAACGCACCGGATTGTGGTTCCGGCACGCGTGGGTTCGATACCCATCAGCCGCCTTTTTTATTTTTTATATTATTAATTATCATTGGGGTATAGCCAAGTGGTAAGGCAACGGACTTTGACTCCGTTATTCGTTGGTTCGAACCCAGCTACCCCAGTTTGATTTCGGCGGTATAGCCAAGTGGTAAGGCAGAGGTCTGCAAAACCTTCATCACCGGTTCAAATCCGGTTACCGCCTTTCCTTGATAAGGATTGAAAATTTGCATAAAATATTGCCGGCGTGGCGGAACAGGCAGACGCGCTGGATTCAAAATCCAGTGCCCGCGAGGGCGTGCCGGTTCGACCCCGGCCGTCGGTATACAAATATAGTAAAAGAAGGCTCTTCGTCAAATCGTGTTGGTAACTACAAATCCGATGAAGAATGAGAGTCACATAATGAATGCTTTCCAACGAACCGTTGGAGAGCATTTTTTTATTTTTGAACGGTATTACAGGAAATTAAAATTCTAGTTTTGAACTTAGAAAAACTGCGAAATCCAAAGGCTATTCGTTTGATCACTTTAATTTTATTATTGATTCCTTCAATCGGTCCATTTGTGTAAGGATGTAAGAACGTATTTTCTACGTATGATTGATACTTTTTAAGAGTTCGCAGACTTGTTTTCATGTAGGAAGAAAGCCCCACTGGGGCTTCTTTTAAGATCTCTTGGAAAAGAACGAAATCTTTTTGATCAAAGGCAAATAAAAGATCTTGATAGAACTGATACGTCGTTTTGTATTCGTCTCCCAAATTTAAAAGGTAATCCATGACCCCTGTCTGACTTTTCATTCCTTTAAACAATCGGTGATACGAATAGTGAACGGAATTCAAATCGGATTCTCTCTTTAATCCAAGTTTCCAGTACCGCTTGAGTTTGCGATATTTTTTTAAGTCTTCTGGATTTGAAGTCCGATACTGGTTCATACAGGTCACTCTCGTTTGATTCAAAGAACGACTAATAAGTTGGACCAAATGAAACGAATCAATAATAATTTTAGCCCGTGGAAATAATTCGTGAATGAGTGTTAAGTAAGGAGTATTCATATCAATGACAATCGTTTCTACTTTGGAGCGCGTTTCTGTTGAGTAGCGACCAAAGTGGCTTCGAAGGGTTGGTAACCTTCGGTCTGATAAAACATCAATAACCTGGTGGGTCACAGAATCGATATAGATAAAGCTCATCTGATTTCCGACAGAATGAAACTCATCAAAGGATAAATGTTTAGGGAGAGAGTGTGTACGTAATTGAAAGGAAGAAGCCATGATTTGAATGACTCGTGAAGTTGTCGTTGGGCTAACGTGGTGACGCCTCGCTAAGTCTTTCTCTGAAATTTTATCTTTCGATTCAATCGCGATGGATTGTTTAACCGTATTGGAAATGAAGCAATGCCGGTCTACCTCGCTTGTTTCTGCACAGAAAGTAGAGACACATTTTTTACAATAAAAGCGTTGTTTTTTTAGCAGTAAGTATGTTGGGTAATGGCTGGTGCTATTCAACGTTAACCGACTCGTCTTAAAGCCATATTTAATAATAGATGTTCCTTCTTTTCCCATCCCACAGTTGACACACCGGAGAGGTGTGTAGGAAAGGATGCCATAAAAAACCTTCGAGAGAATCCCTTTGATTTTCGTCTCTTTACAAAAGGATTGTAAGAACGTAATGTTTTTATCTTTCAAATCTAGCATGGTTCGAATATAATGAGAATGGGACATGTGAAAACCTCCTTTAGAATGTTGTGTCGTAACTTTATTCTATCGGATTTTTTCACATGTTTCTATTTTTTTGAATAAAAATAGGCATTGGTGATTGTAAGCCACCAACACCAAATATTATAGAGCCTAAAAGAAGCAAAAGCTCTACGGAGCCTTTTGCTTCTTTTTTTATATTTATTTATTAAAATTTAATTTAAGAGTATGAGAGTAGTAAAAGCATGCCAATTGAGTAGTAGGGTATGTTACAATATTTTAAAGCCATACGTCTACGTGTGGAAAAGAAAAGTGAGGGAAAAATATGAGAGCAATTATTACAGTAACCGGAAAAGACCATACTGGAATCGTAGCTAGCGTTAGTAAAAAGTTAGCAGACGTACAAGTAAATATCTTGGATATATCACAAACATTGATGGAAGAATATTTTACTATGATTTTGTTGTGTGATTTCACCTCTTCACCTCATTCAATTCCAGAAGTTCGTGAGCAAATGAAAGAGATCGAAGCAGAAGAAAAATTAGTCGTTCGCATTCAATCAGAAGAAATCTTTAATGCGATGCATACATTGTGAGGCAGGTGTAAGAAATGAATAGAAAAGAGAATATTTTAGAAACGATCCAAATGATTGCAGAGGAAAAATTAGATATTCGTACAGTTACGATGGGGATTTCTTTATTAGACTGTGCTGATAGTGATGGAGAAAAGGCAAGAGAAAAAATTTATAATAAAATAACTAGTTATGCTAAAGATTTAGTACCTGTTGCTCAAGAAATAGAAGATCAATTAGGAATTCCTATTATTAATAAAAGAATATCTGTTACCCCTATTGCACTAATTGCAGGAGCATCTTCAGATACAGATTATGTAGCATTTGCAAAAACTTTAGATGCTGCTGCAAAAAAAGTTGGAGTAGACTTTATCGGTGGATTTAGCGCATTAGTTGAAAAAGGCTATACAAAAGGCGATCGAATACTAATTGACTCCATTCCACGTGCGCTATCAGAAACATCTGTAGTTTGTTCTTCGGTAAATATTGGCTCTACAAAAGCAGGAATCAATATGGACGCAGTTGCACAAATGGGAAAAGTTGTAAAAGAAACTGCAGAGCTTACTGCAGACACAGGAGGGCTTGGTGCTGCAAAATTAGTAGTATTTGCTAATGCTGTAGATGATAATCCTTTTATGGCTGGGGCATTTCATGGTGTTGGGGAAGCAGATGTTGTTGTTCATGTAGGAGTAAGTGGTCCAGGGGTTGTAAAACGTGCATTAGAAAAGGTAAAAGGTGAATCTTTTGATGTTGTTGCTGAGACCATTAAAGTAGCTGCTTTTAAAATTACTCGTATGGGACAGTTAGTTGGAACGATGGCTTCTGAGAGGTTGGGAGTTCCATTTGGAATTGTTGATCTTTCTTTAGCACCTACTCCTGCTTTGGGAGATTCAGTTGCCTATATCTTACAGGAAATGGGCGTAGAACGTGTAGGTACGCACGGTACAACTGCTGCTTTAGCTGTATTAAATGATGCAGTAAAAAAAGGTGGACTGATGGCTTGTGGACATGTCGGTGGACTTTCAGGTTCTTTCATACCTGTTTCAGAAGATATTGGTATGATTGAAGCTGTAGAATTAGGAGCTATCACCATTGATAAATTAGAGGCTATGACTGCCATTTGTTCAGTAGGTCTGGACATGGTTGCCGTTCCTGGTAAAACAACAGCAGCTACCTTATCTGCTATCATTGCGGATGAAGCTGCAATTGGAATTATGAATCATAAAACGACAGCTGTTCGTATCATTCCTGTTCCAGGAATGGACGTCGGTGATACAGTTGAATTTGGTGGTTTACTAGGACGGGCACCACTTTTAGGAGTAAGTGAATTCTCTTCTGAAGATTTAATTAGTAGGGGTGGGCATATTCCGGCACCGCTACACTCGTTCAAAAATTAATGAAATACTACATAAAACGTCACCTCCCAATTTTGGGAGGTGACGTTTTATTTTTTTTACATAGTCATTTATTAGTTACAATCATTCTTATCGCTCACTTACTTGAAAATGATAGGAATGGTCCTGACTATTATTTTTTGAATCATAGGTTCTTTCAATAAAGGTGACCATATTATTATGGTCCACTAGAATAAGAGTAGTAGACCTTGTTCCAAAGTTTTCGGTATCAATAAAATTTGCTGATACTTTTCTTTTAATCGCTATTGGTAATGAGATATCAGGAAGTTGTTGATCAGGAGCTGGAGTTTGATTCATCATCATTTGGAAGAGTTGATCTGCATAATGATTAGAAGTATCAATAATCATATTCAATTTTTCTTTTGTGTTTGTTACTTTTAGCCAAGGAGTATTGATAGTTGCGTTACTGAGACTATGGGTTCCTTTTGGAAGAAGTGTATACGATTGGTTTTGAGAATTAAAATGATAAAATTTATTAATATCACCTAAAAGAACATTAAAAGGAAGGTATTGATTCTTTTTAGTAATTAACTGCTCTAAATATTGAGTAGCCGTTTTCTTAGAGGTTAAATAATCGATAATAATTTTTCCACGAGAATTCTTTTGTGTAGTACTATTAAGAGTCTCTGCATCGTAACAGTTGGTAATGGCAGCAATTTTCCCCGTTTTTGTGATTCCAAGCCAGGTTCCCTTTGCTTGTAGATCTTTTCCTGCTAGTAAATCAGGAAATTCTTTCCAAAAATTAGCAGGTGCTGTCGGCCGCTCATACAACTCATCTCGGTTAGCAGCGAGAATGAGTTTGTAAGTAGGATGAGAAGAAAGATGGAAAGTAATGAGACACATCATAATCAACTCCTTTGTATTACTATATTTTGTAGTATACAAAAAACAAAATTCAATTCTACTTTATACTATTTAATTTGATAAAAATATCCACTTAAAGAGATACTTAGACAAAAAATTAAGAAAAGTGGAACAAATATTGGATTAGATATTACTCCACCAATTACAATAATTCCAGAACCAGCCATACCTAAAATAGGAAATAAGACACCTAAAATAGGACTTGTTATGATTCCTTGCTTCTTCATTTGTATCACTTTCCAGTAAAGGATGACATACGTGATATAACTGAAGACAATAGCAATTTCACTTACATCTCCACCCGAAAGAACTTGTGTTTTTTGAGTGAAATAATGAATCACCATCCAAACAAGAGAGATTACGCAAGAAGTAATAGCGGCATGGGGAGAAAGTTCAGTGCGATTATCAATCTTTCTAATTTTTTTACTATTTGGAATCATTCCTTTTGCAGCAAGTGATTGTGGTAGGCGAATATTTCCTAATACTAAGCCATTAACAACACCTAAAACAGCAATTAAAATGAAGAAAAGTATAATAAAGCCTCCTCTTGATCCAAAGAGTTGATTACCAACTTCATAAATGGTGTTGTCACCATTTGCCAAAATATATTCAGGACCAACTAAAGAAGACATTCCTAAAAAATAAGCAAGATAGATACCTAAAACAATCAAAGGTCCAATTGTTAAAGCAATTGGCATTGTTTTTTTAGCATTTCGAACCTCGTGAGTAATACTAGTAGAGATTACCCATCCATCAAATGAAAAAGCAATCGGAACAAGGGCTGCTAACCAACTCACACCAACATCTTGTATCGGAACGACTAGTTGTTCTGTTGTTACTGGATGAGGCTGATTAGAAAAAAATCCAATAATTGCAATTGTAAGAAGAGGAATAATTTTCATAACTGTTGAAATATTTTGAAAACGTCCACCTAATTTTAAAGAAAAATAATTTAAAATATGGAAAAAGAATAGGTAAATCATGCCAATGAATACTTGTATTTCAAGGGTGCTAGGTAGATTAAATAACATCGTAGTATAAATTCCTGCAACCCAGCTAACGACAACAGCAATAGAAGGGTAGTAGGCATACATTTGAAACCATCCAAATGCATTTGCTGCTTTTGGAGAAATGAACTCTTCAAAATAAGCTACAACTCCACCAGCATTATCGGTTCGTGAGGCTAATTGAGAAAGGGTGATATTCCCGAATATTACACAAAAAGCACCAATAAAAAATACTAGTACACTGAGACGAATATTTCCACCTGTAAAGCGCAAAATATCATCAGCTTTAAAGAAGATACCTGATCCTATACAAATCCCTACAATCATGGAGATAGCTGTTCCTAGACCATAATGTTTGTTTTCTTGTTTCATAAAAAAACTCCTAACTAATTTAATCATAAAGATTGGTACGTTCCTTAGAATTGTACTACAAAATTAGAGAAGTATCATTATTCAAAGAAAACAAAGCATAATTATGTCACTTATTATTGATAAGTGATATACTATAATAGTTCGAATTAGTACTATTATTAGGAGGAAAATTTTATGAAAACAAATACGATTGAATTATTAAAGAATCGTCGATCTATTTACCATTTAGGAAAGAACGTTTCTTTAGAGAACAGTGAAATTACAAAGTTAGTTAAAGAAGTAGTAAAGGAAAGCCCAAGTTCTTTTAATGCTCAAACTTCTCGAGTAGTAGTTTTATTCAATGATCAACATCTAAAAGTTTGGGAAATTGTGGAAGAAAACTTAAGAAAAGTAGTTCCTACAGAAGAGGCATTTCAAGCAACACAAGAAAAAATAAACTCTTTTAGAGCAGGTTACGGTACAATCCTCTTCTATGAAGATGAAGAAGTAGTACGTGGATTACAAGAGAATTTTGCTCTTTATGCAGATAATTTCCCAATTTGGTCAGAGCAAAGTTCAGGAATTGCTTCCGTAAATGTTTGGACAGCTCTTGCTGAGAATGAAATTGGCGCAAGTCTACAACATTATAATCCATTGATTGATAGTGATGTAGCAAACGAATGGAACCTTCCATCTACCTGGAAATTAAGAGCACAGATGCCTTTTGGGTCAATCGAAACACCAGCAGAAGGAAAAGCATATATGGATGATGAAGAACGTTTCCGCATTTTTGAATAAATAATGATAGCAAAGCTGATACAGTCTGAACTGTTTCGGCTTTTTTTGTATCTAATTATAGAAAGACTTGTTTTTCTATATAAAATAGCGTATGTTAAGAAACATAACATATCATGTCATAAAAATTTTGACTCTTATTTTTTTGTGCTATATTCTAAAGACATTCAAACAATTAAGTAACAATTTGTCAACTAATCACAAAAAGATAGAAATTTTTTTCGTAAAGTAGAGTCAGAATAGAAGGTAATAAAAAATGGAGGAGATTAAATGAAAGAGAAGGAATTCCGCCGTTCTATGTCTGTATTTACGATTGGTACAGTGATGCAGTTGGCAGATCTTACTGCTAGACAAATTCGTTATTACGAAGAACAAGGACTTGTCTCTCCACATCGAACAGATACAAATCGTCGTATGTTTTCTTTAAATGATGTAGATCGCTTATTAGAAATAAAAGACTATCTTTCAGAAGGACTCAATATTACTGCTATACGACGTATATATGAGACGGCAATGTCAGAACAGAAACAAGTAGAAGAAAATAAAAATGAACCTCTCACAGATGATGACGTAAGACGAATTCTTTATAAAGAAATAATGAATGCAAGTACGTTTAATCCGAGAGATAAAAATAATTGGGGTAGATGACTCTTTATTTAGAAAATGAATAACAACTATTAAAAAACAGTCGTTAAATGAGACGAAGAGGTACTGAAAGGGATGTTTAAATAAATGGGCAAATATACCATGGAAGATATTATAACAAAAGTAAAAGAAGAGAATGTACATTATTTACGCTTAATGTTTACAGATATACTAGGAACCATTAAAAATGTAGAAGTTCCCATCAGTCAATTACAAAAAGTTTTGGATAATAAATTGATGTTTGATGGCTCTTCCATTGAAGGTTTTGTACGCATTGAAGAAAGTGATATGTATCTTCACCCTGATTTAGATACATTTTTGGTATTTCCATGGGAAGTAAAAGAAGGTAAGATTGCTCGTTTCATATGCGATATATATCAGACTGACGGTACTCCATTTGCAGGGGACCCACGCAGTAATTTAAAAAGAGTATTGAAGAAAATGGAAACACTAGGATTTACTGACTTCAATTTGGGGCCAGAACCCGAGTTCTTTCTTTTTAAACTAGATGAAAATGGTAAACCGAGTTTAGATTTAAATGATGAAGGTGGCTATTTTGATTTAGCTCCCAATGATTTAGGAGAAGATTGTCGCCGAGATATTGTATTGGAATTAGAGGCGCTTGGATTTGAAATTGAAGCCAGCCACCATGAAGTAGCATCTGGACAACATGAAATTGATTGGAAATATTCGAGTGCGGTAGAGGCGTGTGATAATATTCAGACATTTAAATTGATTGTCAAAACAGTTGCCAGAAAGCATGGTTTACATGCAACATTTATGCCAAAACCTGTTTTTGGTATAAATGGATCAGGAATGCACTGTAATATGTCATTGTTTAATGGAGATAAAAATGTATTTTTTGATGAAGATGATGAAAAGCAATTGAGTCGTGCTGCCTATCAATTTATTGCGGGACTATTAAAACATGCTCCTGGATATACGGCAATCTGTAATCCAATCATCAACTCTTATAAACGCCTAGTTCCTGGTTATGAAGCTCCTGTTTATATTGCCTGGAGTACTCAAAATCGATCTCCTTTAGTTCGTATACCAAATTCTCGTGGATTATCCACTCGTGTTGAATTACGTAGTGTTGATCCATCAACAAATCCATACTTAGCTCTTGCTGTTCTTTTGGCTTCTGGTCTTGATGGTATTGAAAATGATCTACCTCTTCCTGTTCCAATTGATCGTAATATTTATACGATGGATAAAGAAGAGCGATATGCTAATGATATTCATGATTTACCTAAAAATCTAGGTGAGGCCTTGATTGAACTAGACAAAGATCCCTTAGTTTTGGAGGCTCTAGGTAAACATATTAGTAGAAACTTTAAGGAAGCAAAAGAAATCGAAGTTGAAACGTATATCATGCAAGTAACGGAATGGGAAAGAGAACAGTACTTAAATATCTATTAAAATAAAAGTGGTGTGAATTTTTAATTCGCACCACTTTTTCTATCCAAATGTTAAAAATAAAGCAGCAATAATAATCAGTCCATAGGAGGTTCGTTCTAGATTTCTTTTTTTATTTGGCTCAATTGTAATTCCTGCTCTTTGTTGTTTGAGAATCCAAATATTAATCACTAAACTTGCTAATGAAATGAGGATCGCATATGTATATTTATTCACTGGATGTCCCTCCTGACCGAATCATATCTATATGAGGGATATCATCTTCTAAATAAATATCTGAGATAGCTTGAAAGCCAAAATAGCCATAAAAACCTTGTAAATGTGCTTGTGCTTGAGCATATACAGGGAGACCTTGGTACTTTTCATCAGAATAATGCAAGGCTTTCTGTAAAAGTTCTTTTGCATATCCTTGGTTTCGATAATCAGGGTGAACAACCACTCTACCTAAGTGAATGCTTTCTTTATTAGGAATAAGACGTGCGTATGCAACTATTTTTTCACTCTTTTTTTAAATAAATGGATACTCTGTATATCTTTATCATCTACATCTTGATAAGGACAATTTTGTTCTACAATAAAGACTTTCACACGTAGAGAATAAATTTCTTGTAGTTCATAAACAGATAATTCATTAAATTTTTTTATACTCCACATAGAAAATCCTCCTTACTCTTTTTTAAAATAGTATGTTGACGTACCATTCTTAACATTATAACAAATAGAAAGAGAAGATAAAGAAAATTTTCAAAAAAATAAAGTTGAGAGATTAGCCCTCAACTTCTTTTTTAAATATTAATGATCCAGTCCATCTCTGATACAGGAATCAATGATAAAAATATTTGATTCTTCTTACATGTTTCTTTATACTCTTTCAAACTAAAAGGTCCCTTTACTGTTTCTAAACGACGATCAACGATAAAATATTCATTGTGTTCTTTACGTTCTTTTTCTAAGACAATAAAATTTTCGTTCCAATTTAAACTAGTAAAATAACCTGGGATATTACCAGTAGGATAGCGATACGAAGCTGGCAAATGAAAAATATTCGTCCCAGAAGCACACTGACGCAAAAATAAATCACCTTCTACAGGAATCTTATATCTTACTGCTCTTGCAAATTCTGGAAACAAACGATCACTCCACTCCATATTCTCACCACCTTGTTTAGTCTGTTGAAACACATACATATTTTATTTAAAAAATTATAATCTACAGAGGTTTTTTCAAACGCTTTCATATCGAACTCATTAATTTAGTATAACTGCTTATTAAAAGAAAGTACAGTCTTTTAAGTAAAAATTATACATTTAACATCATTGTAATATAAATAGATAAAATTCATAAAAAACATGATCTATTTATATTTTTTCACATATTTTTTTATTGAAAATCTGTTTTTCGAATGAGTTCATTCAAAAAAATTCTTATACAATATAATCTAGTTGTCCTCTAAAACGGCCTGAACTCGTCCAACCTGGTTGGCCTCATTTAGCATAACTTTAATGCCATGTGGGTGCTTCGCACTGTTCGTTAAAATTCGTTTAACATGACCTCTTGTTAATGTGCCCGTACGTTGATCTTTTTTTAATACGATATCTACTAGTGCTCCAACTTTTATATTTTCTCTTTTTTTACCATCCATTTCTTCACATCCTTATAAATTCATTTAAAATAATCCGTAGTTCTTCATCAAGATCATACCATAATACTTTCTCCATTAACAAAAAGAGACTAACAAGTTACGTTGGGTCATGTATTTTTCGTAAAAAGAGTAGAGGTCCTATTGGTTCTTTCTATTCAATATGCTAAGCTATTTTTAGGGAGACAATTTTAAGATAGAAAAAATGAATAAATTAAAAGGAGAAATGCGAGATGAGTACAGAAGATATTCAAAATCATTACTTGCTGCATCGAAATAGAGAGAAAAGTAGAGCACATTTTATTCCATTCAGTAATATGGAAGATATGTTGACAAAAAAACGATCAAAATCGAAACGAATTCAAATGTTAAATGGCAAATGGAAATTTTACTACTCCGAAACACCACAGGAGTCACCGATGTATTTACATGGTAAAAATGTAAGCGTTAACGATTGGGATGAAATTGAGGTTCCTGGTCACTGGCAACTTCAAGGTTATGGAGTTCCTCACTATACCAATGTCTTATATCCATTTCCGGTTGATCCACCTTATACTCCAACAGAGAATCCTACAGGTACATATTACCGTGAATTTGTTATTCCAGAAAATTGGGAAGAAGAGAATGTCTCCCTTCGTTTTGAAGGAGTTGATAATTCGTTTCATGTTTTGTTGAATGGATCAGAAGTTGGATTTAGCAAAGGGAGTCGAGTTCCCGCTGAGTTTAATATCACTCCATATATGAAGACGGGGGCTAATAAACTGATGGTTGTGGTTTACAAATGGTCTGATTCGAGTTATCTGGAAGATCAGGATATGTGGTGGTTAAGTGGAATCTTCCGTGATGTTTACTTGATAGCTCGTCCAAAAACACATATAAAAGACTTTTTTATTCATGCAGATTTGCAGAATAACTATCAAGATGGGCAATTAAAAGTGAATGTAGAGCTTCATAAAGGTGAAAAAGAAACGTTGACTGGGTGCACATTAACAGGAAGACTAGTAGATAATCAAAATAAACTTCTTTATGAAGAAATATTTCCACTCGATAATGAAACAACTGAAATCCAAACTCAACTAAAGGATATCCTTAAATGGTCTGCAGAACAGCCGAATCTGTATCAATTTATTTTGGAACTAGAATTATCTAGTGGTAAAAAAGAAATAATCAGTCAAAATATTGGATTCCGTTCAGTGGAATTGAAAGAGGGCCTTGTTTTAGTAAATGGAAAACCAATTAAATTTAAAGGAGTTAATCGTCATGATAATCATCCTGACCTAGGTAGAGCCGTCACCGTTGAGTTGATGGAACAAGATATTCGCTTGATTAAACAAGCAAACTGTAATGCGGTTCGTTCTGCTCATTATCCAAATGATCCTCGCTTCTATGATTTGTGTGATTTCTATGGATTATATGTAATAGATGAAGCAGACTTGGAAACACATGGATTTGAGCTTGTAGGGAATGTTCATCAGTTGAGTGATGATCCAGAATGGCAAGAAGCATACCTAGACCGCATGGAAAGGATGGTTGAACGGGATAAGAACCATCCTTCTATTCTATTTTGGTCTCTTGGGAATGAGTCGGGTGATGGAATCAATCATAAAGTGATGGCCGAATGGGCGATGAAACGTGACCTATCTCGTTTAATTCATTATGAAGGAGAGTCGCGATCGAAAGAATCTACAAATACGATTTTATATAAAAAAGATGCTGTGTATTCTGACGTTAATTCCACTATGTACACACCTATCGACGAACTTGAAAAACTTGGTCAAAATAGAGAGTTAAAAAAACCTCATATCGTTTGTGAATATGGTCATGCAATGGGAAATGGACCAGGAGCTTTACAAGATTATTGGGATACATTTTATAAGTATCCTCGATTGCAAGGTGGATTTGTCTGGGAGTGGAGTGACCATGGAATACGTCAAAAAAACTCAGAGGGTGTAGAGTACTATGCATATGGTGGTGATTTTGGCGATACACCAAATGATTATAATTTTGTGATTGATGGGCTTGTTCAACCAGATCGTACTCCTACACCAGGGTATTTTGAATTGAAAAAGGTTCAAGAGCCCGTTCATGTAGAAGTATTGGATATTGAAAAAGGAATCGTAAAAATTACAAACCGATATGATTTTATCTCCTTAGATCACCTGCAATTATCTTGGAATCTGGAGTCGGAAGGGAAAACGATTGAAACGGGCGTTCTTCCTCTGGAAAGGATTGCTGCTGGGACTTCTAAAGAACTAACGATCCCTATAAATGCGGAAAATAATAAAAATCGTACTTGTATGCACGTGTTGAATCTTCAATTCTTAACCGCTACAAAGACTGATTGGACAGAAGCGGGATTTGAAATAGCTTGGAGTCAGATTAAATACCCAGTAACGGATATTCAGAAAAAGGTAAAAGAAAAACGAAACTCTTATCAGAAATTGAATGTGATAGATCGTTCTATCACGCTAGAAGTATGTGGTATAGACTTTAATTTTACGTTTGATAAGGTGAGAGGAACGTTAAGCAAGTGGACAAAGGCAGAGAATGATTTGATAGAGAAAGGGCCACAAATGAACCTTTGGCGTGCCATGACGGACAATGATCATCGTTCTGAAGTGATTTGGAAGAACGCTGGTCTTCATCAAATGCAAATACGTACTCAATCCTTTGAATGGAAATGGATTGAGGATCAAAACGTCGTTCGTATCGTTGTTTCACAAAGAGTTGCTCCACCAATACTAGGTTGGGGAATTATAGTAACTCAAACGTATACAATCGATTGTGCAGGTGTTTGTTTTGTAGAAGTAAAGGGGACTCCAGAAGGTGATTATCCACGTACCATTCCACGTATTGGAATGGAGATGATTCTTCCGAAACACCTGGAACATGTTCAATACTATGGTTTAGGTCCCCATGAAACGTATATTGATACACAGTCTGCTGGTAAACTGGGGGTTTATAATCATACGGTTGATGGATTAGGTTTTGATTATGTTTATCCTCAAGAAAATGGAAATCGTTCTGAAGTAGGATGGGCGAAGTTTACTGATAGAAGAGGAAACGGGTTAGAGATAAAGAATGAAAAAAAATTCCAATTCAGTGTACGACACTATACACAGGATAATTTGGATCAAGCACAGCACAGCTACAATTTAAAACGAAAAGATGAAATCTATCTTTATATTGATTATGCGCAGAATGGAATTGGTTCAGCTAGTTGTGGGCCAGATGTTCTACCTAAACATGAATTGAAATTAGCGGATTTTAGATTTTCATTTCAGCTTCATTCACAAAGAGAATAATCATTTCTAACAAAAAAACTTCCCTCGATATTTCGAAGGAAGTTTTTTTGTATTTCGTTTTATTTATTTAATTGATTATATGCTTCAACAATTTGATCGATTAATTTTTGTTCTTTTAATCCTGTCACGCGACTTACTACTGTTTCAACACTTTCTTCAAGAAGCATTTTTTCTAATTCTGTACTTTCTTCATCGTTCTCGTCACGGTAAGCTAATACTTTAGCAACGGTGCGAACGAGTGCATCCGTACTTAAAGAACGTTCATAAGCTTCACGCATTGGTCTAATGAATCGCTCATCATAACCTAGTTTACGAATTGGCGTTCTGCCAACGCGAGTCAATTCATCTACGATGTAAGAATTTGCAAAGCGGGATAGAATCTTGTCAATGTATTGCTGATGTTCTACTGGATCAAATCCCCATTTCTTAACCATTAAAGCTCCAGTTTCATTCAGTACTGCCTTAACTTGCTCTACAACGGCTTCATCTTGCATCGCTTCGTCAACTGTATGATGCCCGGCATATCGTCCGTTGTAAGCTGTAGTTGCATGTCCAGTATTCACGGTGAAAAGCTTTCTTTCAATAAATGGTTCTAGAGCTTCAGCATAGTGAACACCTTCCAAATGAAGTTCTTTATTCTTTAGCTGACTTTGATCAATAACCCATTCTTTGTAAGGCTCTACGGTTACTCGTAAAACGTCATCATGGCTTTGTAAAGGTACGATGCGGTCTACTGCAGCGTTAGGGAAACCAATGTATTTTTCTGTATACACTTTATCTGCTTCATCTAAATGCTTTAGAACTTCAAGTTTTAAAAAATCACTCCCACCGATCATGTTTTCACAAGCAATGATATCTAGTGGTTGTTCTATTTTTTGATCGTTACGTTTTTTAATTCCTTTAGCAATTAAAGGAGCAATGTACGGTAAAATTTTAGGACCTATTGCTGTTGTAACAAGAACTGCTTTTTCAAATGCTTCTACGACAGCGTCAGGATGCTCGCTACTATTAATTCCTTTTACTCGATCAACCTCAACCTCAGGATTCCCTTCTTCAGCTAATTCAATCGTGTACCTTTTATTTGTATTTAATGCATCAATGATAGCTTCATTTACGTCTACAAAAGTAACTTCCATACCATTTTTATTTAGAACTTCTCCGATAAATCCACGACCAATATTTCCTCCACCAAAATGAATAGCTTGCATTATTCAATTCCTCCTAGCAAATTAATAATCTCATCTTCGGATTGAGCACTTGCAAGTTTTGCAACGTTTTCTATTTCAGAACAATAAATTGCAATTTGAGATAGGATATCTAAATGTTCGTTTCCTACACCTGCAATACCAAAAACTACAGTAACAAGCTTTTCAGCATCTGCAGTACCAAAGTTTACACCATCAGGGATTTGAACAACAGAAATTCCGGATGATTGGATTAATTTTTTAGATTCATCTGTACCATGAGGGATTGCAATGAAGTTCCCCATATAAGTAGAAGCTTTTCCTTCTCGTTCTAACATAGAATCTACGTAATTTTGGTCGACATAATTGCTATCGACTAACAATTGTCCCGCCGCTTTGATTGCCTCTTCTTTAGTTGTAAATGATTGATTTAGTTTGATACTTTTCTTTTCTAAAATTTCCATTATAAACCCTCACTTTATTTTTTTATTTTTCTTAAAAATATTTTACTTAAGTAATTACGAATTTCTTCTTTTGTACCGTTATTAAATAGCTTACTATTTTTTGAACTTGCAACAATGGACGAACTAATGGACCCTAAAATTTCTTGTGTATGTTCACTTAATGGATCTGGTCCCAACATCAATAAAATTCTATTCATTTGAATAGGCTGTTGATCAATGGCTTGAATCATGATTGGATGTGTTAATTCATAAATACCAAAGTAAGGTTTTTGTATACTTGAGTCGATGGTATGAAATAAAGCCATATTTGTTTCGGGAAGACCAATAGGTGTTAGCTCCATTCTTCTTTCTAGTTGCAATTTTACTTGCTCTGGATTATTTAAGATGGTACCTTCTAACTGTTGACTAATTTTACTTAGAATAGAACTCAATTCAGTTTCATCTGTAACTTTTATAATATCAAAGTAATCTAAAATGATATTTGCTTCACTTATTTTTTCATAAAAACCTCTGAAATCATTATCTGTATGTTCTGGTACGATATCATCTATCTTTCGCTTTATCTTCTGTCCTTTTTTAGAAGTATGTTTACGGATATAATGTTTAATACTTTTTACTTCATCTTCCATAAGTAAAGGAGTGACGACTTTGTATTCAGAGTTAAACCCCTGTAAAAAAATAGTGGAAAGGATGAGGTCATATTCTTCTACTTTAATAGTGGGTAATTGAGAAATACGAGAAATTTTTATTTCTTTTATTTCAGGAATGTTTTTCCGAAGTCGACTTTCTAGTATTTTTGCAGTTCCAACTCCACTTGAACAAATTACTAAAGCGGATAGAGTTGGTTTTTGTATATTCCTTTCATAGGAGGAAGCGAAGTGAATGACGATGTAAATGACTTCATTAGATAAGAATACCGTTTTTGGAAATATTTCTTTTAGATTTTGCTTGATGGAAAGACTGAGTTCAGGATACTCGTCATAAATTTTAGTCAGTAAAAAATTGTTACTTTCTGGCATAGGTGCTTTCGCACGATTTAAAGCAGCGGCTAAATGAGCTGTTAAATCTTTAATGAGTGTTTCATCGTGATAGAAATTCCATTTCATCTCTTCAGATACTAGACGAATCAATTTTCGAATTTTATAATCTAATTTTAAATTATAGTTTTCAGAAAATTCGCTAATTAGTTGAACGCTAAGTCCTTGGAACTGTAAAGCTAAAAAGAAAACTTCTGCCAAAGAAAAGCTTTCGATAATATCTATGGTTTGTAGATGGTTCAATATCTCTCGGCTAATTCTCGAGTTATTTTCTTGTAATTCTGATTTTATATTTTCATCGATCATTAAACTGGAGACATACTCTCCGTCCCTCATACGCTTGATTGATAAACTAAGTAAAATAACTAACCGTTGGTACTGAATATCAGTTACCTCTTTAAAATAAATGGTTGAAATATCTTTAATCGCTAGATAGGCTTGTTTGACATCATCAAAATTCAACAGCTTGAGGAAAGGGTTAGCAGAATTTTCAAATTTTTCTCTATTGTCTTCCTGATCCTTCATAAATAAGGAAAAAAAGTTGTATGAATTAATTTCGCTTGTAATCAAGCCGGTTATAATCAATCTACGATTTGTTTCTAACGCTATTGCTTTAATTCCTTTTGCTTTTTTGCGAATGATATCAATTTGGTAAGCTTCAAACAATTCTTCAATAGATTGAAGATCAGATTGGATAGTACTAATGCTAACTCCCAATTCATTAGCTAGATACTCCATTTTTACTTCGTGCTCTTCCATTAACAGTTGGATAACTAAAAGACTTTGTCTTTGCTGGACACTTAATTCGTTTGGTGATTGATTCATCTGCTGTTTCAAGTCGCTTAGGGCTGATTCTTCACCCATTAATTGATAGCCGTCAGATTCTCGGACCAATTGAAGTTGAAGAGGGGCTAAGGAACTCTCTAAGCTGGAAATTTCACGATAAATGGTTCGTTTGCTAACATTTAATTTTTTGCTTAAATAGTCAACGGTCATTCCATTTTTTTGTTCAAGTAAAATTTGAACAATATTTTTTTCCCGACTAGATAGAAACAAAGTTCCCCCTCTTTTCTAACTTCTAAATTTTATTTTTTAGTTGGTTTGGAAAAAGAAAAAAACATAGAAAAGCAGTGAATGAATCACTGCTTTTATTTTGTTAATTCTTTAATTGTTCAATAATTTCAGCATATTTAGGACTGCTTAAGAAATTATCTACAGAAACGTGTACTGCATTTGGTGCTTTTTGTTTTGCTCGTTCTGTTAGTTCTTCTTGAGTAATTACTAGCAAACCATCTTCATCTTTTAAATTGCTGATGGATGAATTGGTTACAGGCATATCTAATCCTGCATCTTGAACTTTTTTACGCATTAAAGATGCACCCATTGCACTAGAGCCCATTCCAGCATCACAAGCGAAGATAACTTTAGAAATATGCTCATCTACTGTAGAAGATGTTTCAACAACTTGTTGTGTAGATACAGAAGCAGCTTGTCCTTTAGATTGTGCTTTAGCAGCTTGTGCTTGTTCAACAGAAGCTGAGAATGTATCATCAAGATCTTCTGATTTATCTAATTTTAAAATAAACATAGCGACTAAGAAAGAAACAATTGCCCCTACTAATACGCCCATGATGACTCCAAAATAACTTCCTTTAGCGGTCATTGCTAGAACGGCAACGATTGAACCTGGAGAAGCTGCTGCTACTAAACCAGCATCCAAAATAACGTTTGTAAATGTTCCAGCTACTCCACCTGCAATTACTGCAAGGAACATAGCAGGTTTCATTAGTACATATGGGAAGTAAATTTCATGAATTCCACCAACTAGGTGAATGAAGGAAGCTCCCACAGCTGAAGATTTAGCTGCACCTTTACCAAAAAGAGTATAAGCAATTAAAAGACCAAAACCAGGTCCTGGATTTGCTTCTAATAAGAATAGAACGGATTTACCAGCAGAAGCGGCTTGTTCAATTCCAATTGGAGTTAAAATACCATGATTGATAGCATTATTTAAAAATAGAATTTTAGCAGGTTCAATGAAGATATTAGTTAATGGTAGTAAACCAGCGTTCATAATCCACTCTACACCATTTGCTAACAAGTTTGTAAGACTAGATACTGCAGGTCCTATTGCATAAAAAGCTACAATAGCTAAAATGAATCCAATAATTCCACTTGAAAAGTTATTGACAAGCATTTCCAACCCTGTTTTGATATGTTTTCCAAAAATCTCATCAAATTTCTTAATGGAATATCCGCCTAAAGGACCTAATGCCATTGCACCAATTAACATCGGCACATCTGGAGCTCCCATGATGACTCCCATTGTTGCGATTGCACCAACTACCGCTCCGCGTTGACCATAAACAGTTGATCCACCTTGATAGGCAATCAACAACGGCAATAGGAACGTTAACATTGGACCAACCATAGTAGCTAGAGATTCGTTTGGTAACCAGCCATCTGGAATGAATAAAGCTGTAATTAATCCCCAAGCAATAAATGCACCAATATTTGGCATCACCATTCCGCTTAGATAGCTTCCAAAGCGTTGAACAGTAGATTTCCCACCTTTTTTATTTGTCGCTTGTTCCATAATAAATCCTCCTCATAAATAGTGTTGTCTTAACTCACCTTTGATGATAAATGGAAATGAATACGATTACAAGACAAGTAAGTGTTAACTTTGTCAATTTTACTTTTGACAAAAGTAAATAAAGGAACTCTCTATACTTAGTATAGCTTCTTAAAAAAATTAAAGCAAAAATAGAAAAAAGAGGTGGTATACGCCACCCCATCTCTTAAATATTAATATTAATGTTTTATAGTTAGTTTGCTTGCTGCATCTTTATCAATGATTACAACAACATGATCATGATTTTGTAAGACACTTGCGGTTACATCTTCTGTTACAGGTCCTTCAATCATTTTCTGGATGGCATCTGCTTTAGACTCTCCAAAAGCCATTAAAACGATTTTCTTACTCTTCATAATAGAAGCAATACCCATTGAGATTGCTTGAGAAGGAACTTCTTCTGCACTACTGAAGTAGCGTTTGTTTGCATTAATAGTTGATTCTGTTAAGTCAACAACATGTGTAGTTACCCCAAAGTCAGTTCCAGGCTCATTAAACCCAATATGCCCATTTTGACCAATTCCTAAAATTTGAATATCAATTGGATGAGTAGCAATTACTTCATCGTATCGTTCACATTCTTTTTCAAGGTTTTCAGCTTTTCCTAAAGGTAAAAAGTTTTCTTTAAAAGGCTTGTGATTAAATAATCTATCGTGCATGAAATAATGATAACTTTGTTCGTCGCCTGCTCCCAGTCCAACGTATTCATCCAAATTAACAGAGGTCATATCAGTAAAATCTAAATCACTTTTCACTATTTCTTGATACATTGTTTCTGGAGTACTGCCAGTAGCAAGACCCAAAACTTTTACTCCATCTTCGATTCCTTTTTTAATTATTTCAAAAGCTTTTTTTCCGCCTTCAATATCATTTTCAACGTATACGATTTCCATTACAATCTCCCCTTATTCTTTTTATAGCTTATTTTTATCACAAAAAAACTGATATATCAATATTTTAATTTTTTTATTCTTCCAGATAAAAGATTAAAATATTCAAGTTTTTATTTATTTAGAAAAAAGAACCATTTATTTAGTAAAAGAAACTAGACGTAAATTTCAAGTTTAAGTTAGCCACCCATGGTGACCCGATTGCTCGCTATTATTAACGATCTTATTTTTTCTAACGGAGTGAACCCTTAACAACGTGTCAAACCGCCAACCGTTCTTGTCTGAATGCCTGGACGAACGTGTCGTGTGGCGTGGCATAACCCAAAATTTTTCGGGGGTAATCGTTCATCCAACGCTGGATTCGCAAGATTTGGTTCTCGCTCACATTGCCGATTGGGCTGCCCTTGGGGATGAAACGGCGGATTAGCTTGTGTTGGTTTTCACTGGTACCGCGCTCCCAGGAAGCATAAGGGTGGCTGAAGTAGACGTCTGCCACATCCTGCAAAGCATCGTGCAGTTCGGCAAACTCCGAGCCGTTATCCGAGGTAACCGTCTTGAACAGCTGACCGAAGTTGTCGCCAGCCCTTTCTCTTAGGCTCTGAACTGCTTGGCCGACCGATTCGGCATCCTTTCCGGCTAGCTTTAGGATGGCCTCGAAGCGTGTCTGCCGTTCCGCCAGCGTCAGCAAGACGGCATCTGACTTGATTCTGTTTCCCACAACGGTGTCGATTTCCCAATGACCAAAAGTTTTTCGTGTGCCAATCGCCTCTGGACGTTCTTCAATTGATGTCCCGAGAACACGCTTGTTGGGACGATGTCCTGTGCGTACCGCTTTGATTTTACGGGACAATTTTTCGAACAAGTCCATGTTCTTTGTTTTCATGACCCCGCGGTCAATCCATTGATAGAGAGTGGTTGTGCCAGGGATGATGGCAAAATCGAACAGCTCATATTTTTTGGCAAACCCGACCACGACGTCCGGCGACCATTTTTCATTTAACATTTTGTCATCTGCCCAGTCAATAAACGCATCGGTGTTCGCCCATTTGGGGCGTCTACCACAGTTCAGTCGTTGCTTTTCATAGAAGGCCTGTCCTGCGTCAGCGTCATAAACAGAATAGTAGGTGTCATACACTTTTTCGTTTTGCGTTTGGCGTTTTAACTGGGTGATGGTCCCGCGAGCAATCTCATTGTTTATAGTTTGCGGAACCCGTCCTAGCACCTTGGCAACCTGACGGTTGGAGTAGTTTTCTTTTTTCAGAACAGAAATTTGGCAACGTTCTGAGTAGGAGAGGTGTTTTCCCTTGCGTGAAATTGTGTTATCATGGGTTTGCGTCATGTGAATTCATCCTTGTCTATTGAGTGTTAGTGGTAACTTCAATATAACATGAAATTCACGTGGCGTTTTTTTATTTCCAAATGGCTAAGTTCATTATAAAACCCACCAAAAGAAACTAGAGAACTTTATCTTTATTTCGTTAATAAAATATATCTACCTCATCTAATGATACAGGAACATAATAAAAGAAGCATCTCAACTAATATATTTTTAATCTTAATCTCTTTTAAAAAGTTTGTTATTTTTTTTTCAAAGGTAGTCCAGCAAGTGGGATTGTATACGTTTCCTATTTTTTTAGAAAAATCTAATCAAAACGTTAAAAAAAGATGAATTAGTTTACTTCACATGATTTTTTACCTACAATAAAGGAAGAGAGAGCTTTCCTAATGAAAATATTAGAAAAGACAAATCTTACTTATAGTACTGCAAGAAGTCAATTGAAGGAGGAAACAGTATGAAACAATTAAGTAAATTTCCGAATCAAGAGCTTTTAAGTGCCGAAGGACCCTTTGTTACCTTATATCAAAAAGTGGAACTTACTCCGCCTAATACAGAGAGGGAGCAAATTAAGTTCAAAAACCAACTTAAAAAAGCACAAAACCTATTAGAGGAAGAGTGTGAGGGGCCAAATTGTCATGCATTATTGGAACAAATGGAGAAAGTACCCAATGACAAGAGTTTTTGGGCAGTAAATAAAGGAACAGTAGCGTTCTTTTTTACTCCAACTGAAACGTATTACTATAGATTAAATACAAGTATTCAAGATAGCGTTGAATTCGATGAAAGACCAAATGTCTTGCCAATGATCCAAGAGTTCCAATACATTGAAAATTACTATTTATTGTGTCTAAATTATGACAAATTTAGTTTGTATCAGGGTATGTTAAATAAAATTGAACCTGTTGAATTACCAGAAGATGCACCAACTACCATTGAAGAAGTAATGGGATATGAATATACGAACCCTCAACAAAATACGGGGGGAATAGCAGGATCTTCTAATGTACATGGAACAACAGAGCTTAGTGATGAGCGAGAAAAAGATTTGAAAAATTATTATCGTGCTATTGATACCTTTATTTTTGAAAACTATACAAGGGAAAGTCAGCTTCCGGTAATTCTTTTTGCATTAACAGAAAACCAAGCGGCTTTCCGTGATATATCAAAAAATAAAATGTTGAGCGAGGAAAGGATTGAATCCTCTCCGTCACAGTTGAATGATCAACAAATAGAAAAAGAAGTTGCTAAATTAAGCGAACGAGTGATTAAAGAACGTCACAATGCTGTTTTATCACGTTACCGTGAAACAACTCCACAATACAAATTGGGAGATCAATTACAAGACTTAGTAGTTGCAAGCATGGAAGGACGTATTGAGATCCTCTTTATAGATAAAAATATTGAAGTAAAAGGATCTATCAATGAAGATGGTATATTGGATTATGGTGGAGATAATAATTTACTGAATCAAGTTGCCTTAAGTGTGATGCAAAAAAATGGAAAAGTATATGTAGTTGAAAGAGCACAAATGCCTGAAATGAAAGATGTTGCAGCGATTTTACGATACTAATGAAACAAAAAAGGTAAGACTTCTCTTAATTGAGAAGTCTCACCTTTTTTGTATAGGGAAAATCATAAGGAAATTATTTTTCATTCTGGAAGAGTGTCTATATCTAACACTTCTTCCAATTGATTATATTGCTTTTCGTTCAACACATGACGATATTTCTCCAATATTTTCTGAGCAGATTTTTTTGTTTGTTTACTTCGATATTTTTTAATACTCTCAATCAAGGGAGTAAAACGTTCAGAGGGATAGCCCTCTTGAGAGAATTCGTAGACTTCTTGATGATTCAAGGAACTCCAGTCATCTATACTCGATATGTCATCAAACTGATTTTTTAAGGTATCAATATCTAGTACAGCTTCTAATTTTTGGTACTGATCTTCTGTTAGTAGCGTTGAGTAGGAATCTAATAAAGTAGTTGCGGACCACTCATTGAATTCATAGTTTTCTCGCTTTTTAATTGTATTTTCAATTAATTCATTAAAAACGGAAGGAGAATATCCAGTGAGGGAATATCCTTTATGAATAGGAGTGAGGATATTTTGCAATCTACCACTCGTTACAATCATAGCTGTAGAGGGTGTTTTTACGTCTCCTTTTCGATTGGAAAAGTCTATTCGAACCTCTACGCTCCCAAAGTTTTCTTGGAGAAGACTAGCAGAGTTTGATGAGATTATTTTGAACATTAGAAATGATTTCTGTTTATTTAAAATGAGTTCTAATTCTGTGCTTTCTTGAGTCAGTAGATTTAGAGAGTTATCCAAAGTAGATACAATATTTTCTACTAGAGGCAGGTTATCTTGTTCAAGAAGTGGAGAAAAAAGATTTTTCAGTTCTTCTAACTTTATTTCTAGTGTTAGCTCTGTTTCTGTTTCTGTAAATTTTTTGGAATCTAATTTTAAAAACTGTTTTTTAAATGTTCGAGCTTTTTTGCTTTGTATTTTTTTCTCCTCGCGAGAAAAATCGGATTTTTGCAAATCACGATCTTCCACTGTTATTTCATCATTTAAAAGAATGAGCCGATCTTGATGGTCTTCTTTTAGCTGATTCCATGAGTCCCAAGAAATACCGGCTGCATTTTGATCTGAGCAAGGCGAAGTAGCTTCCAGAAAAGAGTCAGCACTTAATAGAATGTTTTTATTTATAATCGTTGCATCTAAAAGCGGGAGGTTTTGTTCAAAGAAAATTATTTCTAAATGAAGTACTTGATTCTCTTTAAGCTCTTGGTCTTTTTGAAAAACAAATTGATAATGAATATCTTCCAAATCAGAAAAAGTAAGGGAGCCTTCTGCGTGATTTTGGTTGATCAGTTTAACTGTTCGATTTAAAAAGTCTTTTTGTATTTGATTCCTACAGCCTACTAGCAGAAAAAGAGTTCCTATTAATAAAAAACTTTTTAATAGTTTATTCATTTTTACTCCTTTTTTGTATAAAATTCAATTTCATTGCGTAATGCTTTTTCTAATTCTGGCTCTTCAAAAGCTCTTACCAAATTTAACCCTTTTTTTATAAAATCTACTTTACTTTTTTTATCTAAGATACGCATGATAATTCCTTTGCGTATATAAATAATGGCTAAGTAATAATAGTTTCTTTCTAATTTAAATTTTAAAATTAGTTCATTTAAATGTCCAAGTGCAAGCTCGTACTCTTTGTTTTTTATTAACAAGAGTCCTAAGTTGGACTGAATATTATTTAATAGGACTTTACTTTCCCTTGTATCATAGTTTTTTAATTGAGCAACGATTCTTTCGGCAATGTGAACAGCGCTTTCTGTAGGGAAAATGAAGAGAATAGCATTAATAAGACGAATTTCCATTAAATACCATTGATCAAATTTTTCTAGTCGATTCCATACCTTGTTTGCATAGGTGATCGCCATTTTATAATTATTTTCAATGCTGATTAATATGAGTGCTTCGCAAATGTAATAAATATCATTTAAAATGTAGTCATTTTGAGTATCTAAGTACGTCCTAATTTTTTCTTTAATCTTCGTTAAGGAAGAAGCATCGTTAAAATTTAGCAAAAAAAATTCTTCGATAATTTTTTCTCGCTCGCTGCGTACATTCTCATCTAGTAAAAAATGGAATTCTTCCTCACTAATATCAAGTCTTTTTAAAATACTAATAAATTTAAGGTAAGTAGGATCGACTTCCCCCCGCTCAATTTTAGAGTAGGTTGGTTGTCCGATGATGCCATTTGTTACAAACTTTTGTGTGTAGTTCTTACTTAAACGAACTTTCTTTAAAACTTCACCTACGGAATCCTTTTTAGAACGTTGATTTGTCATGTTTTTTGACTGGCCACCTTTCAAATATTCATATATGAATATTTTTAAAGAAAATGAAACTTATGTATTATAATAGAATTAGATTAGGTAAGATAATAAGGAGGAAGAATAAAATGAAAAAAGTTATCAGAAAAGCCAAACAATTAGTTGTAGTTGTATGTGCACTAACGTTGCTTGCTTCCCCAGTGTTTATTGGCCAAAATTTTGGACCCACTGCTTATCGTATGAGTGATGTGTGGTTAATTGGTGGTCTTTAATTCCGTTCACCTATTTCACCTTTGTTCAATTGATACGTCTAATAGCCTATACTCCTATTCTAACTGACAAAAACATAAAATAAAAGACAAAGAGGGGGGATAATGATGAGTGCCGAATATAGAGAGCCAAGTCATGAAGAGGTACAAAATCTTTATCATATTAGTGGAGAATTAAAACAGTATGAACAATCATTAGAAAATACAATAGATGAAATAAATAATATGTTACGTTCCTTAATTAAATGTGGATACTATAATCGAGTGGGCATCACCTTTCGTTGTCGTGTATATGAAACCATTCTTTTTTACCAAGCAACACGAGCAGATCTGAGTACTTTAAGTGAAGAGATATCTGCAAAGATAACAGAGGAACATATCGAACTACTGACTAATATGGCAAAAACAGCTCATAATCTAAATACATCTCTTCGATTCACTTGGAAGACGGATTCTTATCCGGAAGATTTTACTGAACAAAGATTTCTGACACTCGCGCATGTCTATAAGGAAGCAGCTAGTATGTTTAGTGATATGCAGAACTTAGAAAAAATAGCTGAAAACTTAAAAGGATCTGTTGGGAAATAAGTAATCGAATGAGAGATATGGGTACATGAGGAGGAAGCTTTTACTTTCCTCCTTTTTATAACGACCTTTTTTATGTATTCTCTTTCTTATTAATGATAAAATAGAAATAGAATAAAATTTAGGAGGACCTTTCATGAAATCATTTATACAAGAAACACATAAAAAAGAAGCAATTAAAACGTTATCTACTTTGTTATCATACCCATCCTATCTTCAAGAGCAATCAGAAGGGAATACTCCTTTCGGGCCAGATATTCAAGCAGTTTTAGAAAAAACCTTGGAAATTTGTCAGACGCTAGGACTTCGTACCCATCTTGATCCAGAAGGATACTATGGTTATGCAGAGGTTGGTGAGGGAGAAGAACTATTTGCTGTTCTTTGTCACTTAGATGTTGTTCCTCCTGGAAATTTAAGTTTATGGAATACACCACCGTTCAAAGCAACGCTACAAGAGGGTGCTATTATCGGACGTGGTGCTCAAGATGATAAAGGACCTACTGTTGCGGCGTTGTATGCTTTGAAGGCGTTAATGGACTCAGGAGAGACCTTTACGAAGAGGGTTCGTTTTATCTTTGGTGTAGATGAAGAGAATCTGTGGAGATGTTTAGAAAAATATAATGAAAAAGAAGAAAAAGCTAGTATGGGATTTGCTCCGGACTCTTCTTTCCCAGTAACGTATGCAGAAAAAGGATTACTACAAGTGAAGTTGCACAGCAAAGAGACTTCCTCATTTAAACTGAGTGCTGGAGACGCAATGAATGTGGTACCGGAAGATGCTGTTTACACGGGTGAGCTAGTGGATCAATTGATAAAAAATCTAGATGAACTTGGTTTTTCTCATGAACAAGAAGGAAATGCAGTAACCGTAAAAGGGGAATCCATTCATTCCAAAGACGCCCCCAACGGAATTAATGCAATTGTTCGACTAGCAAAAGGGTTAAATCCACTGGTCGAAAATAAAGCTCTAGCTTTTTTAAGTGAGGTTATTCAGGAAGACGCACGTGGATTGTCTATTTTTGGTGATATGCGCGACGATGCATCTGGTATTCTAACTTGTAACGCAGCAACTCTCTCCATTGGTGAAGAAGAAACGACAATTGGGTTAGATATACGTTATCCAGTTACAATTGCTAAAGAGGTAGTGGTAGAAAATCTCATGAAAGCTGTAAAAACAGGTGGACTAGAATATGAAGAGTATGACTTTATTGCACCTCTTTATGTCCCAACAGATACCCCGCTTGTAAAAAACTTAATGGCTGTTTATCAAGAAAAAACAGGAGATAACAAAGAGCCAATGGTTTCTGGAGGAGCAACCTATGCTCGCACGATGGAGAATTGTGTAGCATTTGGAGCGCAAATGCCTAATGCAGAAGCAACTTTGCATGGTCCAAATGAACGCATGCTAGTAGAACATATTTATCAAGCAATGGATATTTATGCAGAAGCTCTCTATAGATTGACTTGTAAAGAAGATTAAATAAAAATAGCAAGGAAAGCTGAGTGGATAGACAGCTTTTCCTTGCTATTTTTATTTAAAATGAATGGTTAATGACTTTCGATAAAAGTTTGTAGTTTTTTAAGATAATTTTGTTTATGAACTAGGTTGTAATTGGAAAATACACTATTTATTTCTTGTATCGTTGTTTGCTGACCTTGTTTAACTTCTGTTTTGTAAGAAAATGAAACGAGACGGTGATCACTTCTATTTAAAGTAATAGAAACATCATAATATGTATGGGATACAGGAAACTCCTCCAATAGACTACTAACCCTATGATTGATTTCAGAATCTACTCCAGAATAATCAATTAAAAAATCGCTATCAGACTCAATCCAAGTACCTTTCTCAGCAAATATTTCACTAAGCTCTATAAAAGTCTCATAAGGATATATTTCTATAGAAGTAAAGACGGGCTCTACCGTTGCAGAAGAAACCCATTCTTTGTTATTTTTTTGACTGAAAGCAATTTCTTTTGAAGCATACATGTTTAAAATAACGGGTGTTCTATCTTTATTTTTAATAATATGTGTACCATAAGCAATAGAATTAGTTGGGTAAAGAGTAGCTTCGGTAATAGAATAGGACTCTTCGGTTTCAGAGATACCGGTTTCTTTTGTAGTTTGAACTTCAGTTTTTAAAGTAACAGTTTGGTGGTAACTATCCACATCATGAGAAATCATCAGGGTATTTTTTGAAGAGTAGTTGGTTGCCAAAACTTGCTGGCAACCGGATAAAAGAACAACAGTTGGTAATAAAAAGGATAATAGCCGTTTACATTTCAATAGTTTTTGCCTCACTTTGCAACATCGTTATATTCATTCTACCGAAGAAATAGCCATTTGCAAAGGACTTTCTAAATTTTATATAAAAGAATAGATGTTATTTTAAAATAGTTTGACACAATTTAGTAGAAAGCTTATATAGAGGTGCTCAAAAGGGTTCCTAAGATACTAAAAAAGAAAAATACGGTATAATAAGGTATCTGAACCCGTAATTCATGATTATTTGTATGTACATTTGGTTTTATCAAAGGAGCGTGCAGTCTAATGGCTGAAAATGGATTAATGATGCAATACTTCGAGTGGAATATGCCTAATGATGGACAATTATGGAATCAACTTAAAGAAGATGCTTCCCATCTGAAAGAAATGGGAGTATCAGCAGTTTGGCTTCCGCCTGCTTATAAGGCAGCGAGTCAAGATGATGTAGGGTATGCACCTTATGATTTATATGACTTAGGAGAGTTTGATCAAAAGGGAACCATCCGCACCAAGTATGGTACAAAAGAGGAATATCTAGCAGCAATTGATGCTCTTCATGAACAGGGGATGTACGTGTATGCGGATGTGGTTTTAAATCATAAAGGTGGAGCGGATGAAACAGAACGTTTTGAAGCCTATGAAGTCAATCCAGAAAATCGACAAGAAAAAATATCGGAATCCTATGAAATAGAGGGATGGACAAAATTCACTTTCCCTGGACGAAAAGATATGTACTCTGATTTTAAGTGGCATTGGTACCATTTTACGGGAACGGACCTTGATAATAAAACAGAAAAGAAAGCTATTTTTATGATTAAAGGCTTAAACAAAGGCTGGAGTGACAACGAAAATGTTGATGATGAGTTTGGAAATTATGATTACTTAATGTATGCAGATGTAGATTATGCTAATCCGGAAGTAGTAGAAGAAATTAAGAAGTGGAGTCAGTGGTATGTGAAAGAAGCGAAACTAGATGGATTTCGTCTAGATGCAATTAAACATATCGATCGAAACTTTCTGGAAGATCTTGTAAACGAAATACGAGAGAATAATCATCCTGATTTCTTTGTAGTAGGGGAATATTGGAAAAATAATATTCAATCCTTGAAAGATTATTTAGAACAAACTGACTATACATTTGATTTATTTGATGTAGGTCTTCACTTTAATTTTTATTTTGCATCGGAACAAGGAATAGATTATGATTTAAGGAATCTTTTTGACGATGCTATGATTTCAAAAAAATCTGTACATGCGGTGACGTTTGTAGATAACCATGATTCTCAACCAGGTCAAGCATTAGAATCATACGTGGATGAATGGTTTAAGCCGCTGGCATATGCATTTATACTTCTTCGAGTAGAAGGGTTTCCTTGTTTATTTTATGGAGATTATTATGGTATTTCTGGTGAAAAACCAATCGAAGGAATGCAAGATATCATTGATCCTTTGCTTTATCTAAGACGGAACCATGCATATGGAGAACAAAAAAATTACTTTGATCATGGTAGTTGTGTAGGTTGGACTCGTTTGGGAGATGAAGAACATCCGTATGGATTGGCTGCAATTATGTCCAATGGTGAAGAAGGATTTAAGGAAATGTATGTTGGAGAGCAATATGCTGGCCAAAACTTTGCTGATTTTACTGGGAATAGAGAAAATAAAGTAGAAATTGATGAAAATGGCTGCGGATGGTTTAATGTAAATGCTGGTTCAGTCTCTGTATGGGTGCTGGATGACATTACCGAACAGCAAGCCTTTCAAGAAAAAGAATAAATAAAAAGGCACTCCATTTTGGGAGTGCCTTTTTTGGGTGGAGGATCTGTATATAGTAAGAAAATAGGGTAAGTAGACTAAGGAATTGTAATGACTTCTTCTGTCTTTATATCGAAGTAGTGAGATTTATTCAAGTTGAAAGCTAACTCGATTGTACTGCCAGGTTTATGGTAGTCACGCGAGTCAACACGAGAGATAAACTCTGTGTCACCCGTTCTAGTATATAGCATTGTTTCAGCACCTAACAGTTCAGAAACAACTACTTCAGCTAAAACGGTTGAATTTGGATTTGCATCGATTACTACTTGCTCACTCTGGATGTCTTCTGGGCGAATTCCAAAAACAAGTTCTTTGCCGTTGTATCCTTTTGCTTCTAAAGATTTACGTTTTCCTTCTGGAATCGTTAATTTAAGACCTTTTTCATCAGTGATAACACCATCTTGAAGAGTTACTGTGAAAAAGTTCATTGCAGGTGATCCAATAAATCCAGCTACAAATAAGTTTACCGGTGTATCATATACTTCTTTTGGACTACCAATTTGTTGAATAAAGCCATCACGTAAGATAACAATACGGTCTGCCATTGTCATTGCTTCTGTTTGGTCATGTGTTACGTAAATAGTAGTAGTTTCTAGACGACGGTGAAGTTTAGCAATTTCTGCACGCATTGCTACACGCAATTTTGCATCCAAGTTAGACAAAGGCTCATCCATTAAGAATACTTTTGCATCACGAACAATCGCACGACCTAAAGCGACACGTTGGCGTTGTCCACCAGATAGTGCAGCTGGTTTACGATCCAAATATTCAACCAATCCAAGAATCTCAGCGGCATTATCTACTCGTTTTCTGATTTCTTCTTTTTTATACTTACGTAATTTTAAACCAAATGCCATGTTATCAAAAACAGTCATATGTGGATAAAGTGCGTAGTTCTGGAAAACCATTGCAATGTCGCGGTCTTTAGGAGCAACGTCGTTCATAACGGTTTCGCCGATCTTCAATTCACCTTCTGAAATATCTTCCAAACCAGCAATCATTCGTAAAGTAGTGGATTTTCCACAACCAGATGGTCCAACAAACACGATGAATTCACGATCTTTAATGTGTAAGTTAAAATCTGTTACGGAATAGCTATCAGCATTATCATACATTTTATAAATATTATTTAATTCTATATCTACCATTTTTTATTACCATCCTTTTAGGAGAATATTTGTTTTTGTTTACAACACCTATGATAAATGAAAGCGGATTATATGGCTATGTCAAACTGAATGAAAATGAAAGCCCTTTTTTGTGCAAAGTGCCGAAAGGTGAGAAAAGAAATTTATTATCGTTTAAAATGAAAGATTCATCGTTCCTTCGTATTTTTTCAATGATTCTCTGATATAATTATGCTATCTATTGAATAAAAAGGGGATGGAAGGTCGATATGAAGACAAGAGGATTTGAAAGAATTAGTATTTATCAAGAAGAAGAAATAACTATACCGAAAAGAGCAACACGTCATTCTGCTGGATATGACTTTGAAGCAGCACAAGATATGACATTACCAAGCATTTGGAAAACGTTATTTAAGCATGATCGAGAGGGTTCTAGCAAAGGGATTACTCCTATCTTAGTACCTACCGGTATCAAAGCCTATATGAAAGATGACGAATATTTACAACTAACCAATCGTTCTAGTAATCCTTTGAAACACTTTTTAGTTTTGCCAAATGGAGTAGGGATTGTGGATGCTGATTATTATAATAATCCTGCAAATGAAGGAGAAATCTTTTTTCAATTATTAAATTTCGGTCTACGCGATAAAACAATCAAAAAAGGAGATCGAATTGGACAAGGGATTTTTCTGAAATTTTTAAAGGCAGACGAGGATGACGGAGGAACAAAAGACAGAGCGGGAGGTTTTGGAAGTTCTGACAAGAAAAAAGAAAATATTTAAGTGTATTTATTAAAAAAATAAGAGACATGATACGGATGTTTGCGGTTTTTATGCTAAAATAGCAATAAGCATCTACTTTTTTTAAAAGAGGAAAAAATTTAAAATGTTTATGTATAAGGAGAAAAATGAATGGCAAAAAAGAAGACGGTAAAATATGTCTGCCAAGCCTGTGGATACGAATCTCCGAAGTGGTTGGGGAAGTGTCCCAACTGTGGTGGTTGGAATCAAATGGAAGAAGAAAAAGAGGCCTCTCTGGCGTTAAAGCATCAGCCACGTGCAAATTTCACGGGTCAAACTGCTGAAGCGGTACCCATTCAAGATATTCATATTGAAAATATTCCTCGAATTGAAACAGATATGGGAGAGGTTAATCACGTTTTAGGTGGAGGAATTGTACCAGGATCTTTGATTTTAATTGGTGGTGATCCTGGAATTGGGAAATCAACTTTGCTCTTACAAGTATCTGCACAAATTAATAATAAAGGTTTACTAGTCCTCTATGTTACAGGTGAAGAAAGTTCCAATCAAATTAAGTTACGTGCAGAACGTTTGGGTGTTAAAGGAAATGATTTTTATATTTATCCAGAGACAGATATAGATTCCATCTCACAAACGATCCAGAAATTAAAGCCGGAACTGGTTGTGATTGACTCTATTCAAACGATGCTAAAAGCAGATAATGATAGTGCTGCAGGAAGTGTTTCTCAAGTAAGAGAAACCACACAGGAATTTATGCGAATCGCAAAATCTAATAATATCGCTATTTTTTTAGTAGGACATGTGACAAAAGAAGGGGCTATCGCAGGACCACGTATGTTAGAGCATATGGTGGATACGGTCCTTTACTTTGAAGGAGATCGTCATCACTCTTTTCGAATTTTAAGAGCTGTAAAAAATCGGTTTGGGTCTACAAATGAGATCGGCGTCTTTGATATGGTAGAAGGCGGATTGAAAGAAGTAACGAATCCATCTGAAATGTTTCTAGAAGAGCGATTGGCCGGTGCATCTGGTTCGGCTGTAGTAGCTTCCATGGAGGGGACAAGGCCCATATTGGCTGAAATCCAATGTTTAATTACTCCAACCGTCTTTGGAACGGCACGAAGAACAGCAAGTGGATTAGATTATAATCGTGTGTCATTAATTATGGCCGTCTTAGAAAAACGGGCAGGATTGTTATTGCAGAATCAAGATGCATACTTTAAGTCAACTGGTGGAGTAAAATTAGACGAGCCTGCTATTGACTTAGCGATTGCAACGAGTATTGCTTCCAGTTATTGGGATACTGAAACGTCGCCAAGAGAATGCTTTATTGGTGAAATTGGCTTAACGGGTGAGATTCGTCGTGTAAATCGAATAGAACAACGCGTAAATGAAGCTGAAAAATTAGGATTTAAAAAAATCTATGTACCTAAAAATAACTTAACAGGTTGGAAACATCCAGAAGGAATTGAGTTAATTGGAGTTTCTACTGTTTCAGAGACACTCCGTAAAGTTTTTCCAAAGAAAGCGTAAAAAACAAGTAGAAAGGAGTGAAAACTTTGAAGAAAAAAATAATTTTAGCTATTTTTTTGATTGTTGGAGGAAGTGTTGGGATTAATCTCATGCCTTATTTGTGGCAGATGGTGGAACTTAATAACTCTGCTTTTGATAATGTATTTGTTAATTTTGGTATTGGTGCACTTATTTTCTTTTTACTTTCCTTACTTACAACCAACTTCATACTAGAGCTTATGCAAAAGATTGAAATGTATTTTAATAAACAATCTGCAACATTTTTACTATTTGGGTCTGTTGGAATTATCATCGGCTTAGTTTTAGCTTGGTTGGTTGAATTCCGTTAGCAGCAATGAATATTTTAATTATTAGTAATGTAGTTCCAGCTATTTTATCTTTACTATTAGCCTATTTAGGGTTTTATATTGGAACCTCTCGTACAGAAGAATTTAAAAAACTTTTTTCAGGGAGAAGCCGCAAACAGGAAGAAGCTCAATTGCTAGATCGAAAAGCAGATACTTTTTTCCGAAAATATAAAATTTTAGATACGAGCGTAATTATTGATGGCCGAATTTATGATATTGCGAAGACTGGATTTTTAGAAGGTGTTATTGTCATTCCTAATTTTGTTTTGAGAGAATTACAATATATTGCAGACTCTTCCGACAGTTTAAAACGAGTTCGTGGAAGAAGAGGGTTAGATATTTTAAATAGTCTTCAAAAAGAAGAAATGATTCCCGTTGAAAGCTATGAAGGAGAGTTTGAAGAAATTCCGGAAGTAGATAGTAAACTGATTCGCCTAGCGAAGTTAATTGATGGAGTCATCATTACGAATGATTATAATTTAAATAAGGTTAGTGAATTTCAGAATGTACCTGTTTTGAACATTAATGAATTAGCTAATGCAGTTAAACCGGTTGTTATTCCAGGCGAAAATATGACCGTTACGGTAGTAAAAGTTGGTACAGAACGCAATCAGGGAGTTGCTTATCTGGATGATGGGACTATGATTGTAGTAGAAGACGGACAACATTATATGAATAAAACGCTAGATGTAGTCGTTACAAGTGCTTTACAGACTGCAGCAGGTCGAATGATTTTTGCAAAACCTGTTCACTCACAAAAAGGAATTAAAGATAGAGAAAAATAAAAATCATGACACACAACCAAAAAGGAGTAATTTATAATGGCAAAAAAATTAGAGTACGTTACGCACCAAGTCCAACGGGACATCTTCATATAGGGAACGCACGTACAGCGCTTTTCAACTACCTATTCGCTCGTCACAATGATGGAGATTTTATTATTCGCATCGAAGATACCGACCAAAAACGGAATCTAGAACACGGAGAAGAAAGTCAATTAGAAAATCTAAAATGGCTTGGAATTGACTGGGATGAAGGTCCTGATAAGGAAGGCGAATATGGTCCGTACCGTCAATCAGAACGAAATGACATTTATAATTCGATGGTGGACCAATTGATTCTTTCCAATCGTGCATATAAATGCTACTGCACGCAAGAAGAGTTAGAAACAGAACGAGAACAACAGCGTTCTCGTGGAGAGATGCCTCATTACGGTGGACGTTGTGCACATTTGACACCATCTCAACAATCAGAAATGGAAGCAGAAGGAAGAGAAGCTGCTATTCGTTTCCGTGTTAATAAAGATAGTACCTATTCTTTTAATGATATTGTGAAAGGCCCGATTACTTTTGAAGCAAGTAGTGTAGGGGGAGACTTTATCATTAAAAAGCGTGATGGATACCCGACTTACAACTTTGCAGTAGTAGTGGATGATCACTTGATGAAGATTACTCATGTTCTTCGTGGAGATGACCACATTGCAAATACTCCAAAACAGATGATGATTTATGAAGCATTAGAATGGAAGACACCTGAGTTTGGTCACATGACGTTGATTATTAACAGTGAAACAGGTAAAAAATTAAGCAAACGTGATGAAAGTATTTTGCAATTCATCGGTCAATATAGAGATTTAGGGTACTTACCGGAAGCAATGTTCAACTTCATTACTTTACTAGGTTGGTCACCAGTTGGAGAAGAAGAAATTTTCAATAAAGAAGACCTAATAAAAATGTTTGATCCAGAGCGACTAAGTAAATCACCAGCCGCTTTTGATGAGAAAAAACTAGAATGGTTAAATAACCACTACATGAAAGAAAAATCATTAGAAGAAATTGTTCCAATGGCTACTCATCATCTAGTAGAGGCGGGTAGAATTTCTGCTGACCCATCTGAAGAAACCAAACAATGGGTTGAAAAGCTGGTTTCTCTTTACCAAGAACAAATGAGCTATGCTGCTGAAATTGTTGAACTTTCAGAAATGTTTTTCATAGACAAAGAATTAGATTTGGATGAAACAGAAAAAGAGATTCTTTCTGGTGAAACCGTACCGGTTGTCTTAGAAGCTTTCCAAGAGAAAATCCCTACTATTGAGCCATTTGAATCAGCTACTATCATGGCTGCTATTAAAGAAGTTCAAAAAGAAACAAAAATAAAAGGGAAAAACTTGTTTATGCCAATCCGCATTGCCATTAGTGGTGAAATGCATGGTCCAGAGATTGGAAAAACCATCGAATTACTTGGAAAAGAAAAAAGTTTGAACCACTTACAAAATGTTTTAAAAAATATTAAAAAATAAAAACGCTTTTGAAATGGATTGCGGACTCTTTCTATGTGGAGGTAGGTTTCTTTTACAAAATTTGTGAAAGGAGGTCTTCTTCACTCAGGAATGAGTCCGCAACTGTTTAAGAAGCAGAAAGGAGCGAAGGATGATTCGGATTTATAACACTCTAACTCGTGAAAAAGAAGTCTTTAAGCCAATTGAAGAAGGTAAGGTGAAGATGTACGTTTGCGGACCAACCGTATACAACTATATTCACATCGGAAATTCTAGAAGTACCGTTGCTTTCGATACGGTTAGACGGTATTTTGAATACCGTAGATATGAAGTGAACTATGTTTCTAACTTTACGGATGTGGATGATAAGATTATCCGGACAGCTAAAGAAATGAAGCTTTCTCCTCAAGAAGTTGCAGATAAATTTATCGAGGCATTCCATGAAGATACAGATGCATTAGGAGTAAAGAAGGCTACCTTGCATCCGCGTGTAATGGAAAACATTCCCGATATCATTTCTTTTATTGAGGTTTTGATTCATAAAGGATATGCGTATGCGTCAGATGGAGATGTTTATTACCGCACAGAAAAATTCGAAAATTATGGAAAACTGAGCGATCAGTCCATCAAAGACTTATGGGTAGGTGCTAGTGAACGGCTAGAAGAATCTGAAAATGTCAAAAAGGAAAACCCTTTGGACTTTGCTCTTTGGAAAGAAGCTAAAGAAGAAGAGATTTCTTGGGAATCACCGTGGGGCAATGGTCGTCCCGGTTGGCATATTGAATGTTCTGTGATGGCTACAAAATATTTGGGAGATACAATTGATATTCATGGAGGGGGTCATGATTTGACTTTCCCACACCATGAAAATGAGATTGCTCAAAGTGAGGCTAAGACAGGAGAGCCATTTGCACATTACTGGATGCATAATGGATTCGTAACGATGGGTGAGTCCAGTGAAAAAATGAGTAAATCATTAGGGAATTTTGTACTCGTTCATGATATTTTGAAACAAGTTGATCCGCAAGTCCTTCGTTTCTTCTTAGCTACAGCTCATTATCGTCGCCCAATCAAATTTAGTAAACAAGCAGTCGATGAAGCAAGTATTAATTTAGATCGAATCAAGACGGCCTTTCAAAATGCTGAATACCGTCAAACGGATGCAGATTCTTCCTTAGAGATAGATGGAAGAGACTTACAGGTTTTTGAAGAACTAGAAATCCAGTTTCGAAAAGAAATGGATGATGATTTTCAAGCAGATAATGCCATGAGTGTCATCTATCAATTTATCAAAGAACTCAATTTATATACCGAAAGAGAAACCGTTTCTCGGACTGTTCTGGAAGAAGCAATGGGAATTTTGGAAAATCTTATGGGTGTTTTTGGAATTACCTTAATGGAGACGGAAGATATTCTGGAGAGTGACATCCAAGCTTTGATTGATGAACGCAATCAAGCACGTAAAGATAAAAACTTTATGCGAAGTGATGAGATCCGTGATTTCTTAAAAGAACAAGGTATTATTTTGGATGACACGCCGCAAGGAACTAGGTGGAGAAAAGTATGACAGATGACAAAAATTGGTCACTATTAAACGGGTTAGCCCTTGCTTATATTGGGGATGCAGCCTATGAAGTATTTATTCGGGAACATCTTTTAAAAAAAGGGTTTACGAAGCCCAATGACCTCCATCGCAAAGCAACCTACTACGTTTCAGCTAAAGCTCAAGCGGTATTGATGCAAAAGATGTTGAGAAAAGAAGAATTTCTAACTGAAGAAGAGTTGTTAATCTATAAAAGAGGAAGAAATGCAAAAAGTCACACAACTGCAAAAAACGCAGATGTGACTACATACCGTATATCAACTGGCTTTGAAGCGATGATGGGATATCTACATCTATCCAAACAACGAGAACGCCTGGAAGAAATAGTTCACTGGTGTATGGCTACAGTGGAGGAAGAAGGATTATGAAAAATAATAAGAACAAACCAAGAAAAAATGAATCAAAACGAGACTACAAACCAAGAGAATCTGAGCAACGAAAACCTAAACAAAGAGAAGAAATCGATAGACCAGAACAAAAAGATGACTTTGTAATTGGAAAGCATGCGGTTTTAGAAACTTTGAAGTCAGATCGAGATATCAATAAGCTATTTCTTCAAGAAGGAATCGGCGGCGGTAAAATTGGTGAAATTCTTGAGGCTGCAAAAGAACGTCGGATTCAGATTCAAAATGTACCGAAAGCAAAATTAGATTTATTATCAGATAATGGAGTTCACCAAGGAGTCATGGTGGCGACGGCTGCCTATCAATATGCTACTTTGAATGACTTATTTGAAGTTGCAAAAGAAAAAGGAGAAGATCCTTTTTTCTTAATTTTAGATGGAATAGAAGATCCACATAATCTTGGATCTATTTTACGAACTGCAGATGCAAGTGGCTGTCATGGGATCATCATTCCCAAACGTCGCGCAGTTGGCTTAACTGGAACAGTAGCGAAAGCTTCTACCGGTGCCATTGAACACGTTCCAGTAGTACGCGTTACAAACTTGAGTCAAACAATCACAGATCTGAAAGAAAAAGGCGTTTGGATTTATGCAACGGATATGAAGGGGCAAGATTATGCTGAATGGGATGCAACCTTACCGTTGGCGTTGATTATTGGTAATGAAGGAAAAGGGATTTCCCGATTATTAAAAGAATCAGCAGATGGCCTGTTAACCATTCCGATGGTTGGAACGGTCCAAAGTTTAAATGCTGGTGTAGCTGCTGGTTTGATGATGTACGAAGTTTTGCGAAAAAGAAGAGTTTAAAAATAAGGGTGGAGGTGAGATCATGAAGAAAAAAGAGATTTTGATTGTGGATGGGTATAATATGATAGGTGCTTGGTCAGAACTAACAAAATTGAAGAACCGTGATCTCATTGATGAGGCCCGTGATTTACTTCTGCAAATTTTATCTGACTATCAAACCTTTGAAGGAAAAGAAATTTGGGTGGTTTTTGACGCTCAATTTGTACCGGGTATTACAAAAGAATATACCAAATATAAAGTAAAGGTCGTTTTTACCTCACAGGGAGAAACGGCTGATACTTATATAGAAGGTGTCGTAGAAAAACTGCAGAATGTGCTGACAGAAGTAACCGTTGCAACGAGTGATTTGGCGGAACAGCAACTGGTATTTGCTAAAGGAGCCCAACGGATGTCCGCAAATGAACTCGATAAAGAGATTATGCGTTCACGCCGTGCTTTAGAGCAAGAAAGTCGCCGATTTAAAGATGAAACACAAAGAAGACGTGGTACTTGGAGCCAAGAACAGATGGAATTGCTTCAAGGTTATTTGGCGAAAGTATCAAAGAAAAATTGAGGTATATAATATCCTGGGGGGATTTATTATGACTGAAATAAAAAATGAAAACGATTGCACTATTGAGGAAATGGTTATGGAAATAAAAAAAGGAGAAGTGTTCTACTTCGAACCACTGTTCATGAGATTCATTCCTTTAGTAAGGAAATTAAATAATTTATATGATATACGTTCCTTGGAAGAGGAAGACTTCTATCAAGAGTCGAGAATTGTTTTACATCGTGCAATCCATTCTTTTGATAGGGAGAGAGGATTAGGATTTGCAGGTTACTATAAATTAATGCTACAGCATCGTATATACAGTCTTATTCGTAAAGAGGGAGCACTTAAACGGGTGAGTGATAAATCTTCTATTTCTTATGATTTAATTACAGAAAAAAATTATACTCACGCGAAGGCCTTTCCATTTACAGGAGTTAAAGATATTGTAACTCCTGAGAACATTATTCAAGTTCGTGAGTCTACTTCAGGATATATTGACACTCTTTCTGCTTTAGAAAAAGAAGTGTTCTATCATTTTTTAAGAGGAGAAGATTTTACTGTGATTGCTGAAAAAGTTGATTGCAGTTTGGCCCAAGTGCGACATGCATATGATCGGTGCCGTCTGAAAATGAAGAAAATGTTGCAGTAAGAATTTTATCTAGGTTATTCAGGATAAATACTCAAAAGCAAGAATCATTCATAAAGATTCTTGCTTTTTTGCTGTTTTGAAGAAGGGATAAAGAATACTTAAAAACACTGTCTCTTTTTCGTTCTGCTCTATCGACAAATATGATACACTAGGAATCAGGAATTCAAATCGCTGTGGTCGTTTTAAAAGAAACAGCAGATAGCAAAGGGTTAATATGATGAGAAAAAATAGGAAATTATTATATATATCTTTATTAGCGGCACAAGGAGTAGTGATTACTTTATTGGAAAGATCGATTCCTTTTCCGTTTGCCTTTGCGCCAGGTGCTAAACTGGGCTTAGCGAATATGGTAACCATTTTGGCTATTTTCACCTTACCTCACAAGGATAGTTTTAAAGTAGTGTGGATGCGACTGATTGTCTCGACCTTCTTAGGTGGAACTCTATCTACTTTTATGTATAGTTTTGCGGGAGCATTCTTAAGTTACTTTGGGATGATTTCAGTACGCAGGTTAGGACCCAAAAGAGTGAGTTTAATTGGAATCAGTGCAACGGGTGGTATTTTACATAATGTAGGACAGCTTGTTGTAGCCAGTACAATTGCTCAGTCTTTCAGTGTCATGCTCTATCTTCCAATTTTAGCTTTTACAGGTATCTTTTCAGGTATTGCAGTAGGAATTGCTGCAAACTACTTGATGGATCATGTAGTGACGATTCGTCAATTTCAAAGGGAAGAAGCAAAAACGAATAAACTGACCCAAGCATGGTATGAAGCTAGTTTGATGGATGAGTGGGAATAAATAAAGGATAGAGTACCTATAAAGGGTACTCTATTTTTTGATAAAAACACTCACTTTATGTAAGCGCTACAATAAGAAACCGTTTAAAATCAATGCTTTCTACGAAGATTACATGGACATATATTCACAAATGTTTTATACTATTAGAGTGTTTATTTATCTTTGCTTGTTCATAATAATACAAAATATAGCTTGGACTTATAATCTTCAAAATGATTTTTCAAAAAGAATGTATATAAAGGAGTATGAAAATGGCAGAAATAAATATTGTTGTAATTGGTGCTGGGTTTGCTGGAGTAGCCGCTACAAAAAAATTATCTAAAAAGCTTAAAAAAATAAAGATGTCAAAATCACATTGATTGATCGACACTCTTATCAAACATATATGACAGAATTACACGAGGTTGCTGCAGGACGTGTGGAACCAGATGCTATTCAATTTGATTTACAGCGTTTATTTAATCACAATAAAAATGTAGACATCGTAACTGACGAAGTTGTCCATTTAGACCATGACAAAAAAGTTATTGAAACAGTAAAAACAAAGTTCAACTACGACCATTTAATCTTAGCAATGGGTGGCGAGCCAAACACCTTTAATGTACCTGGTGTTGATGAAAATGGATTCACCATGTGGTCATGGGAAGATGCAAACACAATCCGTCGTCATATCAAGGACACTGTAGAAGCTGCTTCAAATGAACATGATGTGGAAAAACGCAAAGCGATGCTTACCGCTGTTGTTTCCGGAGCTGGATTTACAGGAGTCGAGCTAGCTGGGGATTTGATGGAATGGCAGGAGCGTTTAGCAAAGGACAATAAATTAGATATAAATGAATTTAGTTTGTACTTGGTTGAAGCTGCTCCAGAAATTTTAGGAGTCGTAACAGAGATAGAAGCTTCCAAAGCAGAAAAATATATGAAGAAAAATGGAGTAAACATTATTAAAGGCAACGGAGTAAGTCAGGTTAACAAAGAATCCGTTGAATTGAATGATGGAACGGTCATTCCTACTCATACTTTAATTTGGACTGCTGGTGTAAAAGCTAATACAGATACAGAAAATTATGGAATTGAAAAAGGCCGTGCGGGCCGTTTGGTGGCCAACCAGTACATGGAAGCACAAGGCGCAGAAGATGTTTATTTGGCTGGAGACATTGTTTTCTACGAAGAACCAGATAAAGATAATCGTCCGGTTCCTCAAATCGTACAAAATGCAGAACAAACAGGCCATACTGCTGCTAATAATATTATTGCTAAAATTGAAGGAAAAGAAAAGGTTCCTCATAAGAGTAACTATCAAGGGTTTATGATTTCAATTGGTTCGCGTTATGGAGTAGCTTATTTGCTAGACAAAATTCATCTAAGCGGCTTTGTTGCAATGGCAGTCAAACACTTGATTAATTTATTCTACTTCTTATCAATTGGTTCTGTATATTATATGGTTGAATATATTCGACACGAATTCTTCTTTATCAAGGATGGTCGAAATATTTTTGGTGGACACTTATCGCGTCTGGGAAATATATTGTGGAGCTTACCTTTGCGCCTTTTCTTCGGAAGTGTGTGGGCTTGGGAAGCAATTAAGAAAATGTTCGGACTTTTCGATACGACGTCGTGGTTTGGAAGTACCGTTGTCTTGCCTTTCTCTTGGTTAGAAGATCCAACAACAGGTGCAACGGAAGTAGCAGAAGTTGTTGGTACACCAGTATTTAGTTTGAACTACGCTTATGGAGAAGAGCCAATGATGGTACTAAAGAGTGCTCCAGCTTGGTTTGAAAGTATTATGAAAGTAATGATTCCAAACGTGGAAGTTGCTCTATTCTTCCAAAAATTCATGACTATTGTTGAATTATTAATTGGTCTAGCGATTATCGTTGGACTGTTCACTTGGCTAGCGAATGCCGCTACTATCGCCTTAACGATTTCCTTTATTTTATCTGGAATGTTTTATTGGGTAAACATGTGGTTCTTCCCAGTTGCGTTATCCTTAATGAATGGATCAGGTCGTGCGTTTGGGCTAGACTACTATGCTATTCCATGGATTCAAAAGAAACTTGGAAAATGGTGGTATGGAGATATTAAGTCTATTTACGAGGTTGGACCAGACAAATAATGTAATGAACAATATGATTTAATAGTTGATAAGGAGGTAAAGGTGAGGAGACTTGCCTGAACCTCTTTTTTTTCAGTACAATATAGTCAAAATAAGTGAATGAAGATTCTCTCAGAAAGGGGAGAAGGCAAATCGTTTAAAAAGCGTTAGACGAAAACGATGCCGAAGAGATGAAGAAATATATGAAGATGATTCGTAAGGGCGACATCATCATTGTAATGCTATTGATGATTAGCTCATTCTTACCACTAGGAATTTTTAGTTATAAACAGGCACATGCAGATGACACTCATTTACAAGCAATCGTGCAGGTAGACGGCGAGACGTTAAAAACGTTTAACTTAGAAGACGATGGGAAAACGGAATCATTTCTCTATCACGATGATCATGGTCATGAAAACTTGATTGTACGTACTGGTACGTCTATAGAAATCCAAGAAGCAAGTTGTCGAGACCAAGTTTGTGTTCAGATGAATTCTATTAGAAATGCAGGAGATACAATTTTGTGTTTGCCACATCGAGTTTTAGTAGAAGTAGTTTCAGATGGACCGGTTGACAATCAAACTGATGGTGTCGATATCATCTCTTAAAAAGATTATAATGAAAGAAGGAGAGTGAAAAAATGAGTGTTCACCCCTTGTGGGATGATTATCCTTCCTTACAAAAGGAATTAGATGCAATTGCTTTACTAATTGAAGAGAATATTACAATCAAAAATCCAGAAGTACAAGAAAAAATCAAAAAATTGCTTTTTTCAGGTGGAAAATTTCTCCGTCCTGCTTACAGTATTCTTTTTTCAAATTTTTCTTCTTCTCGAGATGCAAAAAAAGCCCAAGCAGTAGCCGCAGCTTTGGAAGTACTCCATATGGCAACGCTAGTGCACGATGATGTAATTGATGAATCGAATACACGTCGAGGACAAGAAACGCTCAATTCTTCGTATAATAATCGTGTTGCTATTTATACAGGAGATTACTTATTTACAGTTTGTTTCCGTTTGTTGCAAAAGTATGCACAAGAGGCTTCCGTTTTACAGCTTGATATAAAGGGAATTGAAAATATCCTCATCGGAGAATTGGATCAAATGTCCAGAAGATACAATACAAAAATGAGAATGAGAGACTACCTAAACCAGATCAAAGGAAAAACAGCTCAATTATTTGCTCTGAGTTGCTATTCAGGTGCCTACCAAACAGAAGATTCTGAAAAATTTGCCCAACAAGCATTTCAAATAGGAGATCACATTGGGATGGCATTCCAAATTATTGATGACACCCTTGACTACTCAACAGATGAAACAAAAATAGGCAAACCCGCTTTACAAGATTTACGAAATGGAATTTATACAGCTCCCTTGCTTTTTGCGTTACAAACAAACCGGTCTGAGTTAGAACCTTTTTTATTAAAAAAAGAAAAGATAACAGATGAAGAAGCAGCGACGGTTCTGCAAATCGTTGTGGCTTCTGGTGGCTTAAAAAAAGCCCAGGACTTAGCTTTGAAATACACTAAAAAAGCATTACAAAAAATTGAAAAGTTACCTGAAAATCCAAACAAAAAGATACTCTCGCGCATTACTGAACAAATAATAAATAGAGACTATTGACTGTTTAATAAGTTTTTCCGCTTTTTTTCATATGATTTATTAAAAGTTAATGAAGTATTTCATAAACTATATGATTTTTATTGAATAATGAATGTAATAATGGTACGATATCCTTGTAATTCAATTGTGAAATTTTTGTCTGGAGGATCGAAATTTCATAAAAAATAACATAAAAAAGGTGGTAATATCTTTGAAAATGAATAAAAAAATCACTGGCGTAACATTAGCATTGGCTTCTACTCTTGTACTAGCAGCATGTGGTGGAAACGCTGATAATGATGCAGACACAACTAGCTCAACAGCAGTAACGTCTTCTATGGTTGAATCTTCAACAGTTGCAGAAGGTGAATTGCAAGATGGAACTTATAAATTAGTTGAGAAAAACCTTGACGAAAATGGTTGGAAAACTGACTTCACAATCACAGTTACAGACGGTATGATTACTGAATCTAACTACGAAAACTTAGACAAAGATGGCAACAAGAAATCTGAAGATGAAGGTTACCAAGAAGCAATGGCTGAAAAAGTTGGAGTAGGTCCAAAAGAATACTTCCCAGAATTAAATGACCAGTTGGTTGATAAGCAAGATCCTTCTGAAGTAGAAGTTGTAACAGGTGCAACACATTCATCTGATTCTTTCAAAGAGTATGCACAACAATTAATTGATGCAGCTAAAGAAGGAAATACTGAAACAATCGAAATCGACAACTAATCATAGCGAATCGATTTAAACATAAATAGCTAAATAATTAGAAGGTAGGGACATTGTTTTCGTTCCTGCCTTTTTCTGATTGGAGTGAACAGAATGAAGAGTCAAAAAAAGAAGCTGAGTTTGGTAGGAGTTCTGACTCTAATCCTTATCTTTTTTTCTGCTTGTGGAAGTAATGATTCTAATCAAACACTTCTACAACAGCCCTATGAAGACACCGAATTTTTGATGGGAACGTATGTTACCTTACGTATTTATGATGAAGAGAAAGAAGCGGTGTTAGAAAAAGGGTTTAATCGTGTCAAAGATTTAGCAGATAGATTGTCTGGAGAAACCCAAGAGTCAGAAATCACCGCGGTTAATAAAGCTGCGGGAGAAAATTCAGTTGTTCTTTCTGAGGATATATATGATCTAGTTAAGTATGCAGCAGACTATACGGCAGAATCCAAAGGAGAATTTGATTATGCCATTGGTCCCATCACTGATTTATGGCGGATTGGTTTCGATGATGCTAGAAAACCAGAACAAGTAGAAATTGATGAAGCACTTAAATTGGTTGATTACAAAAGTGTAGAATTGAATGATAAAGAGCACAGTGTCTTTCTAAAAAAAGAAGGAATGATGTTAGATCTAGGAGCGATTGCAAAAGGCTATATGGCAGATGAAATACACGAGCTTTTTGAAGAAGAAGGAGTAACAACTGCCATTATCGACTTAGGTGGAAATGTATTCGTAATGGGAGGATCTCCTAGTCGGGATGGAGAATTCTGGAATGTAGGCGTTCAAGACCCACTAGGGAATAGAGGAGAAAGTATTGGTTCCACGAAACAAACGAATCAATCCATTGTTACTTCGGGGATTTATGAACGCTATTTAGAGGTCGACGGAAAACTATATCATCACTTAATGGATCCTGATGTGGGGTATCCTTTTGAAAATGAAATAGCAGGAATCTCTATTATTTCCGAAAAATCTGTCGATGGAGATGCTCTATCCACACTTGTTTTTGGATTAGGATTAGAAGCTGGATTAGAATATGTAAATCAGCGCGATGGTGTGGAAGCTGTTTTCATTTCGAAAGACAAAGATATCTACCTTTCAGATGGATTGAAAGATAATTTTGAATTAACGAGTAAAAAATATACATTGATAGAAGAATAGAGGAGGAGTGTATGAGTACAGCTGTCTTTTTAGAGTTGGTTGAAATAAGAACGAAAGTAGCCAGTTTTTTTCCTTTTATATTAGGGGTTTTGTATGCAGGTTATTATTTCCAATCGTTCCAATTAATAAACACCGTTTTATTTTTCTTAGCTATGATTATATTTGATATGGCAACAACAGCAATTAATAATACAATGGATTACGTAAAGGCTAAAAATATAACCTATCAGCAACAAGAAAACATATTAGGGAAAGCAAACTTATCTGTAAAGAAAGTTACCCTATTAATTATCGCAATGATAGGAACTGCGAGCTTATTAGGTCTTCTGTTAACGTATCGAACCAATTTATTGCTCTTAGTAATGGGGATTATTTGTTTCTTGATAGGTATTTTTTATACGTTTGGTCCTTTTCCTATTTCACGCATGCCCCTAGGAGAAGTTCTTTCTGGTTTAACAATGGGATTTGGTATTTTCTTTATAGCTGTATTTGTAAATGTTCCTGTTGGTCAATTAGCCGGTTTTCAATTATCTTGGCCGATGTTTACATTGACGGGTAATATCCAAACGGTATTAATTGTTTTTTTACAATCCATACCGATCGTCTGTACGATTGCTAATATTATGCTTTCGAATAATTTATGTGACTTAGAGACGGATATAAGCAATCATCGCTATACGTTGACTTATTATATTGGGAAAACAGCTGCCATAAAGTTGTATGCGATTCTTTATTATGTAGCTTACTTTTCCATAACCTTAGCAGTTCTTTTGCGAGTATCACCGATTTGGATGATTGCGGTTTGGCTTACTTTCCCAATTGTACAAAGAAATATTAAACGTTTTTCAGCAGTACAAGAGAAAGCAACTACGTTTAGTTTGGCAATCAAAAACTTAGTAATCATCCACTCCTTACAGATCATTCTTTTAATTTTAGGAATTATTTTTTAAGGATTGTAAAAGTTATATTGACAACAAAGGCAGGACCATCTACTATTAAAGGGGTATATATTTTTAAATTAAAGAGAGAGGTGAGCGACAATGGTACAAAAAAGAGCTGCACTAGCATGCACAATATGTGGATCAAGAAACTACACCATTACACCTAGTGAAAAAGGTCGCACGACACGTTTAGAAGTAAAAAAATTCTGTAAATATTGCGGAAAACATACTTTACACAAAGAAACGAAATGATGAGACAAAGAAAGCAAGAAAGAGGTGCTTTATGAAGTTTTTGAAAAGTGTAGTCGATGAAATGAAACAAGTTACCTGGCCTACTGGTAAGGAATTGACGAAATACATTAGTACAGTAGTTGTGACGGTCTTTTTATTCTCCGTATTTTTTGCAGTAGTGGACTTTGGTGTTAGCGAATTATTAAATCTGTTTATTCTCTGATAAGTAACGGGGGATATGGTAAAATGTCATCTGTTTTGGTATAATAAACACGCAAAGAAAAACCTTTCCTCATCGAAAGGTTTTTTTATATACTGAAAAATGAAGAATTAAGAAATGAAAGAAATAGAAGAAAAAGAGAGAAGTGAAAAAATGGAAACAGTAGAATTTGAAAAACAGTGGTACGTTTTGCACACATATTCTGGATATGAAAATAAAGTAAGAATGAATATCGAGTCCCGTGCACAAAGCATGAACATGGGAGACCATATTTTTCGTGTAGTTGTTCCCGAAGAGGAAGAAGTAGAAATGAAAGATGGAAAAGAAAAAGTAAAAATACAAAAAACTTTTCCAGGATATGTCTTAGTTGAAATGAATATGTCCGATGAAGCTTGGTATATTGTACGAAATACACCAGGAGTTACAGGATTCGTTGGTTCGCATGGTGCTGGAAGCAAGCCTGCTCCGTTGATGCAAGAAGAAATAGATGTGATTTTGAAACGGATGGGAATGAGCACGAAAGTCCGTGAAATCGAATTTGAAAAGGGCGAACCAGTTACGATTACAGAAGGAGCTTTTGATGGCTTGTCTGGTGTAGTAGAGGAAGTCGATAGTGAAAAAGGCAAGTTGAAAGTGTTAATCGAAATGTTTGGACGCGAAACAGTAGCTGAATTAGAATATGAACAAGTAGATAAAGCCTAATAAAATTTAAAAATAAACTAGCCTCCATAAGGAGTTCCTTATTTTTATGAAAAATAAAAAATAATATATTCTTGCGTTATCTAAAGAAGTCTGATAGAATATATCAGTGCGTTTGAACGCACGTAAGGGAGTGGGAGGGGAAATCTTAACCCCATTAAACCACATCACGAACAATCAAGGAGGTATGTCTCGTGGCTAAAAAAGTTGTAAAAGTTGTAAAATTGCAAATTCCTGCAGGTAAAGCATCTCCTGCGCCGCCAGTAGGTCCAGCTTTAGGTCAAGCACAAGTTAACATCATGGGATTCTGTAAAGAATTCAATGCTCGTACACAAGACCAAAATGGTATGATTATTCCAGTAGTAATCAGTGTATATGAAGATCGTTCTTTCACATTCATTACTAAAACTCCTCCAGCGCCAGTTTTATTGAAAAAAGCTGCTGGTTTGGATAAAGCATCCGGAGAACCTAACAAAAAAACTGTAGGTTCAGTAACTAGTGAACAAGTAAAAGAAATTGCTGAAACAAAAATGCAAGACTTGAATGCAGCAGACGTAGAAGCTGCTATGCGTATGGTCGAAGGTACTGCCCGCTCAATGGGTATCACCGTTAAAGACTAATGAAGTTGGCAGCTTCTCACACAGCACAATGATTTTAAAGGGATTTGAAATCAATTACTCTTGTAAAAGAGAAGGGCTGCAAGTGGGAGGTAAATCCGTTAAAACCACAATCAAGGAGGAAAAATTATGGCTAAAAAAACTAAACAATACCTAGCTGCGGTAGAAAAAGTAGAAGCTCTTAAAGCATACACTGCTGAAGAAGCTGTAGCGTTGGTAAAAGAAATTGATTATGCTAAATTTGATGCAACTATTGAAGTTGCTTACCGTTTAGGAATCGACACTCGTAAAAATGATCAACAAATCCGCGGAGCAGTTGTACTGCCGAACGGTACTGGTAAAACACAAACTGTTTTGGTATTTGCTAAAGGCGAAAAAGCTAAAGAAGCAGAGGCTGCAGGTGCAGACTATGTGGGCGATGCAGAATTAGCTCAAAAAATCCAAGGCGGCTGGTTTGATTTTGACGTTGTTGTTGCTACCCCTGATATGATGGGAGAAGTAGGACGTTTGGGACGTGTTCTAGGACCTAAAGGCTTGATGCCTAACCCTAAAACCGGAACCGTTACTATGGATGTAACAAAAGCGGTTGAAGAAATTAAAGCAGGTAAAGTTACCTACCGTGCTGATAAAGCTGGAAACATTCATGTTCCAATCGGAAAAGTATCTTTTGAAAATGAAAAGTTGATGGAAAATTTCCGCACAATTCAAGAAACGATTATGCGTGTGAAACCAGCAACTTCTAAAGGCCAATACATCAAAAACCTAAGTGTAACAACTACATTTGGTCCTGGTGTTAAAGTAGACCCAAGTACAATATAAAAATAAAGTTGACCTAGATGATTAGTACTGTTATAATCATCTAGGTTAATATATGTCTTACCGAAGACAGCAGGGGACGCAAGTCTTAATAACCTGCCGAGGAAGAATCCAGTTGATGAACGAACGGATCCTCTATGTCTAGGTGACATAGAGTTTTTTGTTTTTTAAAACAGAAAATTCTATTCAAAATTTTTGGAGGTGAAAGATAAGATGAGCGAAGCTGCTATTGCTAAGAAACAAGAATTAGTAGAAATTGCCACTGCAAAATTGCAAGAATCTGCTGCTGTTGTCGTTGTAGACTATCTAGGACTTACTGTTTTAGAAGTTACAGAATTAAGAAAACAATTGCGTGATGCTGGTATAGAAATTAAAGTGTTGAAAAACTCTGTAATTTCTCGTGCTGCTGTTGCTGCAGGTCTTGAAGGAATGGACGATATGTTCAAAGGACCTACCGCTGTAGCATTTAGTACAGAGGAAGTGGTTGCTCCAGCAAAAATTATTGCTGAATTTGCAAAAACTGCTAGCAAGCTAGAAATCAAAGGCGGCGTAATTGAAGGGAAAGTTGCTTCAAAAGAAGAAGTTGAAGCACTTGCAACTCTACCAAACCGAGATGGATTACTATCTATGTTGCTTTCAGTATTGCAAGCACCAGTGCGCAACGTTGCGTTGGCTATTAAAGCTGTATCCGAACAAAAAGGTGAAGCTGCATAATTTCAATTTGTCTAACAAGTTGACGGGGGTCTGCTTTGCGGCATGAACTCCCACAAAAAAACATATAAAAACGGAGGAACATATAATGGCATTGAATATTGAACAAATTATCGCTGACGTTAAAGAAGCATCAGTACTAGAATTGAACGACCTTGTAAAAGCTATCGAAGAAGAATTTGGCGTAACTGCAGCTGCACCTGTAGCAGCAGCTGGCGGAGCTGGAGTAGCAGCAGAAGAAGAACAGACAGAGTTTACTGTTCAATTGGTAGCAGCTGGAGATTCTAAGATTAAAGTTATCAAAGCAGTACGTGAAGCAACTGGTCTTGGCTTGAAAGAAGCTAAAGCATTAGTTGACAGTGCACCTGCAGCAGTTAAAGAAGATCTATCTAAAGAAGATGCAGACGCTTTGAAAGAGAAATTGGAAGAAGTAGGCGCATCTGTAGAATTGAAATAATTCTACATTTAAAATAATGAATAGGAAAGGCTGGGACATTTGTTCCAGCCTTTCCTATTCATTTTATTAAAATGTGAAGAAGGGAAGAGAGTAGGATGACCGAACATTATTTTACAGGAAAACCCTCTACAAAAAGTGATGAGCAAACGTGGGATTTTCATCTCCGTGATAAAGAGTTTCGCTTTACTGCTGATTCAGGTGTCTTTTCAAAAAACACAGTGGACTTTGGCTCGCGTCTTTTGATTGAAACCTTTGAAATGCCTAAAGGAATTACTGGTGATATATTAGATATGGGATGTGGGTATGGCCCAATCGGAATTTCGCTTGCAGCGGCTTTTCCAGAACAAACGGTTGAAATGGTGGATGTGAATCAACGTGCACTAGACTTAGCTAAACGAAATGCAAAAGCTAATCGTATTTCAAATGTTAGAATATTTCTTTCCTCTATATATGAGAATATAGCCAAGGAAAAACGTTATGCAGCAATTGTAACGAATCCGCCAATCCGTGCTGGGAAACAGACGGTTCATCAAATTCTTAGTGAAGCTTATGATCATCTTGGTGAAAATGGAACACTTACAACTGTGATCCAGAAGAAGCAAGGCGCTCCAAGTGCTGAGAAAAAATGGAAGAAATATTTGGCAATGTAGAAGTAGTTATAAAAGATAAAGGGTATTGGATTATCCGAAGCATAAAAGAATGATGATTTCTATTGACTTATCGAATTTAAAGATGTAATATATATAGTACTGTAGATACAATAGATAGATAAGGAATGTGATTGAAATATTGTCCAATCAATATTCCTAGACAAATACAAAAGACAGAGTGATTTTTCAAGAAATTACAGAGATCTTTTGGTTTTTTTTTGCCAAAAAACAGGTAAAAAAACGATTTGTTACCTTTTCTTAACAATTGTAACATGAATGTAATATTTAGAAATGTCTATTGTATAACAATTATGAGGGGTGAAGAAGTTGTTAGGACACAATGTAAAATATGGGAAACAACGGACCCGCAGAAGCTATTCACGTATCAGTGAAGTTTTGGAACTTCCTAACCTGATCGAGCTTCAAATCGATTCCTATAAATGGTTCTTGGAAACAGGACTAAAGGAAATGCTTGCGGATCTTTCTCCAATTGAAGATCACACAGGAAACTTGGCACTAGAATTTTTAGATTACGAATTGCAAGAGGCCAAATACACAGTTGCTGAAGCACGTCAGCACGATGCTAACTACTCCGCACCTATTTATGTAAAACTGCGTCTTTTTAATAAAGAAACCGGCGAGATTAAAGACCAAGAAGTATTCTTTGGGGATTTCCCTTTGATGACGGATATGGGAACTTTCATTATCAACGGAGCAGAACGAGTGATCGTATCTCAACTCGTACGTTCTCCAGGTGTTTACTACCACAATAAGGTAGATAAAAACGGAAAAGAAAGTTTTGGTAATACCATGATTCCGAACCGAGGAGCATGGATGGAGTATGAAACAGATGCGAAAGATATCTCTTATGTGAGAATTGACCGCACAAGAAAAATTCCTTTGACTGTTTTGATTCGTGCATTGGGCTTTGGTTCAGACGATCAAATCTTAGAGATTTTTGGTGATAACGATAGCTTGAAATTGACAATGGAAAAAGATGTACATAAAAATTCATCCGATTCTAGAGCAGAAGAAGCATTGAAAGATGTTTATGAAAGACTGCGTCCAGGTGAGCCGAAAACAGCTGAAAGTTCTCGTAACCTACTATATGCTCGTTTCTTCGATCCAAGAAGATATGACTTAGCACCAGTAGGTCGTTACAAATTAAATAAGAAATTGAATATGAAAGTCCGTCTTTATAATCAAATTTTAGCAGAAACACTTGTTGATCCTGAAACGGGTGAAGTACTTGCTGAAAAAGGAACAGAGTTGGACCGCAATGTGATGGATAAATTAGCACCATACTTAGATAATGGTTTGAACGAAGTTATTTTAGAGCCATCTGAAGACGGTGTAGTAGCTGATCCGGTTCATGTTCAAGTTGTTAAAGTATATTCTAAAGTTAATCCTGAAAAAGAAGTTAATATTATTGGGAATTCAAATGTAGATTCTGAAATTAAACACTTAACGACTGCTGACGTCTTTTCAGCAATCAATTACTTCTTGAATCTATATGAAGGACTAGGCAACACCGATGATATCGACCATTTAGGAAATCGTCGAATCCGCTCTGTTGGTGAATTATTGCAAAATCAATTCCGTATTGGTTTATCCCGTATGGAACGTGTTGTACGTGAAAGAATGTCTATTCAAGATGTTTCTACAATTACACCACAACAATTGATTAACATTCGCCCGGTTGTCGCTTCTATTAAAGAATTCTTTGGTAGTTCTCAGTTATCACAGTTTATGGACCAAACAAACCCATTGGGTGAGTTAACTCATAAACGTCGTCTATCTGCATTAGGACCTGGTGGTTTAACTCGTGATCGTGCCGGATATGAAGTTCGTGACGTTCACTACTCTCACTATGGCCGAATGTGTCCAATTGAGACACCTGAAGGACCTAACATTGGTCTAATTAACAGTTTATCTAGTTATGCGAAAATAAATGAGTATGGTTTCATTGAAACTCCTTATAGACGCGTAGACTGGAACACACATAAAGTAACCGATAAAATTGATTACTTGACTGCTGATGAAGAAGATAATTTTGTGGTTGCTCAAGCAAACTCCGTTCTAAATGAAGATGGAAGCTTTGCGAACGATATTGTAATGGCTCGTTACATACATGACAACCTAGAAGTTTCTATTAATCGTGTGGATTATATGGATGTATCACCTAAGCAAGTAGTTGCTGTAGCGACAGCATGTATTCCTTTCTTAGAAAATGATGACTCCAACCGTGCTTTGATGGGTGCAAACATGCAGCGTCAAGCCGTTCCATTGATTAATCCACAAGCTCCACTAATCGGTACAGGTATGGAATACAAAGCCGCTCATGACTCAGGAGCAGCACTTCTATGCGCAAACGAAGGTATAGTAGAGTATGTGGATGCTGATCAAATCCGCATTCGTCAAGAAGATGGCACATTAGATAAATATGCTCTTACTAAATTCCAACGATCAAACTCAGGTACTTGTTACAACCAACGTCCAATCGTTAATGTTGGTGACCATGCTGAAGTAGGAGATACTCTAGCAGATGGCCCATCTATGGAAAAAGGAGAATTGGCTTTAGGTCAAAATATCCTGGTTGCCTTTATGACTTGGGAAGGGTACAACTATGAAGATGCGGTTATTATGAACGAACGTCTTGTAAAAGATGATGTTTATACGTCGATTCATATTGAAGAATATGAATCAGAAGCTCGTGATACTAAATTAGGACCTGAAGAAATTACTCGTGAAATTCCAAACGTCGGAGAAGATGCTTTGAAAGATCTAGATGACAGAGGAATCATCCGTGTGGGTGCTGAAGTAAAAGATGGAGATATTTTGGTTGGTAAAGTTACTCCTAAAGGTGTGACAGAACTTTCCGCAGAAGAACGTCTCTTACATGCTATTTTCGGAGAAAAAGCTCGTGAAGTTCGTGATACTTCCTTACGTGTACCACACGGTGGCGGAGGAATTGTTCATGATGTGAAAATGTTTACTCGTGAAGCAGGAGATGAACTTTCTCCAGGAGTGAATTTATTAGTACGAGTGTATATTGTTCAAAAACGTAAAATTAACGAAGGCGATAAGATGGCTGGTCGTCACGGAAATAAAGGGGTAGTATCCCGTATTATGCCGGAAGAGGATATGCCTTATCTGCCAGATGGTACTCCAATTGATATCATGTTGAATCCTTTAGGGGTTCCATCCCGTATGAATATTGGACAAGTACTAGAATTACATCTAGGTATGGCTGCTCGTGAACTCGGAATTTATATCGCAACACCAGTATTTGATGGAGCGAATGAAGAAGACGTATGGGGAACGGTTGCAGAAGCTGGAATGGCGAAAGACGCTAAGACAGTCCTTTATGATGGACGTTCTGGTGAACCTTTCGACAATCGTATTTCAGTAGGAATTATGTATTACTTGAAACTCTCCCACATGGTAGATGACAAGCTGCATGCTCGTTCTACTGGACCGTACTCTCTTGTTACCCAACAACCACTTGGAGGAAAAGCACAATTCGGTGGACAACGTTTCGGGGAAATGGAAGTGTGGGCTCTAGAAGCTTATGGAGCTGCCTATACATTACAAGAAATCTTGACATACAAATCCGATGATGTAGTCGGTCGTGTGAAAACATACGAAGCAATTGTGAAGGGTGAACCAATTCCTCGTCCAGGTGTGCCAGAATCTTTCCGTGTATTAGTGAAAGAGCTGCAAGCTTTGGGTCTAGATATGAAGGTTCTCGATGCACAAGATCAAGAGATCGAATTGCGAGATATGGATGAAGAAGATGAGGTAGTAAACTTCGAACGCTTGAATAAACAAACCGAATCGATGAAAAATAAAGAATAGTAATTTGTGGGTATAGAAGAAGGATGAGTGGGCAACCCTTAATCCTTCTCCTACATTCGCTTTGTGATGAAGATGAAAAGTTGAAGAGCATATTGGGCAGCTCGACAATAAAAGGGAGGTAAGCCCCTTGATAGATGTAAATAATTTTGATCAAATGCAAATTTCTCTGGCTTCATCTGATAAAATCCGTAGCTGGTCCTATGGAGAAGTAAAAAAACCAGAAACCATTAACTATCGGACATTGAAACCAGAAAAAGAAGGTTTATTCTGTGAACGAATTTTTGGACCTCAAAAAGATTGGAAATGTTCTTGTGGAAAATACAATGGTATTCGCTACAAAGGAATTGTTTGTGATCGTTGTGGTGTAGAAGTTACCCGTTCTAAAGTTCGTCGTGAACGTATGGGACACATTGAATTAGCTGCACCTGTTACTCACGTGTGGTATTTCAAAGGGATTCCAAGTCGTATGGGTCTTGTATTAGATATGAGTCCACGTGCATTGGAAGAAGTCATTTATTTTGCTAGCTATGTTGTGATTGAACCAGGAGACACTACTCTGGAATCAAAACAATTACTGACAGAAAATGAATACCGTGAAAAACGTGCACAATACGGAAAAAGTTTCCATGCAGCAATGGGAGCAGACGCTGTCAGACAGTTGCTTAACCGTGTGGAGCTAGAAGAAGAATGTGCTGAATTAAAAGAAGCTTTGAAAACTGCAACCGGACAAAAACGTACACGTGCAATCCGTCGTTTAGATATCTTGGATGCATTCCGTACTTCAGGAAACAAACCAGAGTGGATGGTTATGGACGTTGTTCCAATTATCCCACCAGATTTACGTCCAATGGTTCAATTAGAGGGTGGACGTTTTGCAACAAGTGATTTGAATGATCTTTATCGTCGTGTTATTAACCGTAATAATCGTTTGAAACGTTTATTAGATTTAAATGCACCGAATATCATTGTTCAAAATGAAAAGCGGATGCTGCAAGAAGCAGTGGATGCTCTAATTGATAACGGTCGTCGTGGACGCCCTGTTACCGGACCTGGTAATCGTCCGTTGAAATCTTTATCCCATATGCTGAAAGGAAAACAAGGACGTTTCCGTCAGAACTTACTGGGTAAACGGGTTGACTATTCCGGTCGTTCCGTTATCGTAGTAGGACCTTCCTTGAAGATGTACCAATGTGGACTTCCTAAAGAAATGGCATTAGAACTATTTAAACCATTTTTGATGAAGGAATTAGTTCAACGTGATTTAGCTGGAAATATCAAAAATGCGAAACGTAAAATTGATCGAATGGATGAAGATGTTTGGGATGTACTTGAAGATGTCATTCGTGAACACCCTGTTTTGCTAAACCGAGCACCTACGCTTCATAGATTGGGTATCCAAGCCTTTGAACCCGTATTAGTAGAAGGAAAAGCAATCAGATTACATCCATTGGTATGTGAAGCTTATAATGCCGACTTTGATGGAGACCAAATGGCTGTCCATGTTCCTTTAAGTGAAGAAGCGCAAGCAGAAGCTCGCTTATTGATGTTGGCTGCACAAAACATTTTGAATCCGAAAGATGGTAAACCAGTTGTAACACCATCTCAAGATATGGTCTTGGGTAACTATTACTTAACCATGGAAGAAAAAGGAAAAATGGGAGAAGGTATGAGTTTCTCTACGCCTGAGGAAGTGGAAATGGCTTATCAAAATGGCTATGTACACTTACACACTCGTATTGCACTAAATACAAGCTCATTACCTAAGAAACCTTGGAAAGAAAACCAAAAAAATTCCTTGTTAGTTACAACAGTAGGGAAAGTTCTCTTTAATGAAATTATGCCGGATGAATTCCCATACTTGAATGAACCAACACAAGAAAACTTGGACGAAGCTACTCCTGATCGCTTCTTTGTGGAGCCAGGAACAGATGTGAGAGCATTTATCGAAAACCAAGAAATTGTAGGACCATTTAAGAAGAAAAATCTAGGTAACATCATTGCTGCTGTGTTCAAGAAGTTCCATGTTACAGAAACTTCTAGAATGTTGGACCTTATGAAAGATTTGGGTTACCATATCTCAACTCGTTCAGGTATTACAGTAGGGATTGCAGATATTTTGGTATTACAATCTAAAGAGGTTATTATTGATAAAGCTCATACACAAGTCGAAGGAATTACAAAACAGTTCCGTCGTGGTTTAATTTCAGATGATGAGCGTTATAACAGTGTAATCAATACTTGGAACCAAGCGAAAGATGAAATTCAAAAAGAATTGATGCTTACATTGGACCAAGAAAACCCAATTTATATGATGAGTGATTCCGGAGCTCGTGGTAATATCTCTAACTTTACTCAGTTAGCAGGTATGCGTGGTTTGATGGCTTCTCCAAGTGGGAAAATCATGGAACTTCCAGTTATTTCGAATTTCCGTGAAGGATTAACTGTCTTAGAAATGTTCTCCTCCACTCACGGAGCTCGTAAAGGAATGACCGATACTGCTCTGAAAACAGCTGACTCTGGTTACTTGACTCGCCGTTTAGTTGACGTAGCTCAAGACGTAATTGTTCGTGAGGATGATTGTGGATCAGATCGTGGTTTGATTATTAGTTCGATTCGTGAAGGAAACGAAGTAATTGAAACGTTAGAAGAGCGTCTACTTGGACGTTACGTACAGAAAACAATCGTTCATCCAGAAACTGGTGAACTGATTGCAGAATTTAATGATTTAATTACAGAAGATATTTCGAAGAGAATTATTGACGCTGGAATTGAAGAACTTACCATTCGTTCTGTCTTTACTTGTAACACCAAACATGGCGTATGTAAGCATTGTTATGGTATGAACTTGGCAACTGGAAACGAAGTAGAAGTTGGAGAAGCAGTAGGAACAATTGCTGCCCAATCCATCGGTGAACCCGGAACTCAGTTGACGATGCGTACCTTCCATACTGGTGGAGTTGCTGGTGATGATATTACACAAGGACTTCCTCGTATTCAAGAAATATTTGAAGCTCGTAATCCGAAAGGACAAGCAATCATTACCGAAGTTACTGGTGAAGTAATTTCGATTGATGAAAATGCAGCAGAGCGTTCCAAAGAAGTTACCGTTAAAGGGGTAACAGATACACGTACTTATAATGTACCGTATACGGGTCGTATGAAAGTTGAAGAAGGTGACTTTGTACATCGTGGAGATCCACTAACAGAAGGATCTATCAATCCAAAAGAACTGTTACGTGTTCGCGATGTGTTGTCGGTTGAAACCTACTTATTACGTGAAGTACAAAAAGTATACCGTATGCAAGGGGTAGAAATTGGAGACAAGCATATTGAAGTAATGGTTCGCCAAATGCTTCGTAAAGTGCGTATTATGGACCCAGGCTCTACAGAAATCCTTCCAGGTACTTTATTGGATATTGCTGACTTTACTAACCAGAATGCTTCCAGTATTAAAGCTGGTGAAGTTCCTGCAACGGCACGTCCTGTACTGTTAGGTATTACAAAAGCTTCCTTGGAAACGAATAGCTTCTTGTCTGCTGCTTCGTTCCAGGAAACCACTCGTGTACTAACAGATGCTGCTCTTCGTGGTAAGAAGGATTCTCTATTAGGTCTGAAAGAGAATGTTATCATCGGGAAGACGATTCCAGCAGGTACGGGTATGGCTCGTTATCGCAAAATGGAACCTAAAGCAGTACATACCGGTACAGAAAGTGCATATAGCATTGGAGAAACCGGTAGTGCTACAACAGATGAACATCTGACAGTAAAAGAATAAAAATACGAATAAAAATGGATGAATTTTCTTTTTTGAT
>NZ_CP090983.1:0-132500 GCF_021513155.1 Jeotgalibaca sp. MA1X17-3 | reverse complement strand
ATTCCTGTACCAGTTGATTTTGTTTGAACAATGGAGGGACGCAGGAGGCAACGGAATGCGCGCTGATGGATATGCGCGCCCAAGCAACAAGTCTGGGGAGGAGTCAAATGCTTCTACCCGCGAAGGATGAGTTGTGATGGGGAGGGAAATGAAGTACCGAAGTTCCCGCAGTCACACTGCCAAGAAAAGCTTCTCGTTAGAAATCAACTGCCCGTACCGCAAACCGACACAGGTAGTCGAGGAGAGAATCCTAAGGTGAGCGAGCGAACTCTCGTTAAGGAACTCGGCAAAATGACCCCGTAACTTCGGGAGAAGGGGTGCTGACCGAAAGGTCAGCCGCAGTGAATAGGCCCAAGCGACTGTTTATCAAAAACACAGGTCTCTGCAAAATCGAAAGATGACGTATAGGGGCTGACGCCTGCCCGGTGCTGGAAGGTTAAGAGGAGAGGTTAGCTTTCGAGCGAAGCTTCGAATTGAAGCCCCAGTAAACGGCGGCCGTAACTATAACGGTCCTAAGGTAGCGAAATTCCTTGTCGGGTAAGTTCCGACCCGCACGAAAGGCGTAACGATTTGGGCACTGTCTCAACGAGAGACTCGGTGAAATTATAGTACCAGTGAAGATGCTGGTTACCCGCGACAGGACGGAAAGACCCCATGGAGCTTTACTGCAGTTTGATATTGCGTGTTTGTGCCGTATGTACAGGATAGGTAGGAGCCAATGAAGCCGGGACGCTAGTCTCGGTCGAGGCGACGGTGGGATACTACCCTTGCGGCAGGAACACTCTAACCCGCGGCCCTTATCGGGCCGGGAGACAGTGTCAGACGGGCAGTTTGACTGGGGCGGTCGCCTCCTAAAGTGTAACGGAGGCGCCCAAAGGTTCCCTCAGAATGGTTGGAAATCATTCGTAGAGTGCAAAGGCAGAAGGGAGCTTGACTGCGAGACAGACAAGTCGAGCAGGGACGAAAGTCGGGCTTAGTGATCCGGTGGTTCCGTATGGAAGGGCCATCGCTCAACGGATAAAAGCTACCCTGGGGATAACAGGCTTATCTCCCCCAAGAGTTCACATCGACGGGGAGGTTTGGCACCTCGATGTCGGCTCATCGCATCCTGGGGCTGTAGTCGGTCCCAAGGGTTGGGCTGTTCGCCCATTAAAGCGGTACGCGAGCTGGGTTCAGAACGTCGTGAGACAGTTCGGTCCCTATCCGTCGCGGGCGTTGGAAATTTGAGAGGAGCTGTCCTTAGTACGAGAGGACCGGGATGGACACACCGCTGGTGTACCAGTTGTTCCGCCAGGAGCATCGCTGGGTAGCTATGTGTGGACGGGATAAACGCTGAAAGCATCTAAGCGTGAAGCCCCCCTCAAGATGAGATTTCCCATCACTTAAAGTGAGTAAGACCCCTGAGAGACGATCAGGTGGATAGGCGGGAAGTGGAAGTGCAGCGATGCATGGAGCGGACCCGTACTAATCGGTCGAGGACTTAACCAAAAACAGGCAGCGACGTAATGCGGTGCCTGGTCAACCTTTCTTTTCCTGTTGTGTATTCAGTTTTGAGGGAACAATGTTTCCTGATGACCATAAAAATGTGCGGTGGCGATGGCTGGAAGGCCACACCTGTTCCCATCTCGAACACAGAAGTTAAGCTTCCAAGCGCCGATTGTAGTGAAGGGTTTCCCTTTGTGAGAGTAGGACGCTGCCGCGCAAATAATAAAAAGTTCTTTCCTTTAATTAGGGAAGAACTTTTTTTGTGTTCTATTTGTTAGATATAGGTAAACTATTTTTCTGTTTTTTTAAGATGCTACATGATACACTGATTATAATAAAAAGAAGGAAGGTAGTGTAAAAAATGGCTGATGAATTTGTAAAACATGGTAATGGATATCAGAAACTAGATGAGAATGGAAATATGGTTGCAGAAATTACGTACGCTCCCTATGGAGAAGATAAAGTAATTGCCAATCATACGTATGTAGATCCTTCATTGCGGGGTGGAGGAGTTGCTGAAAAAATGCTAGATCATCTTGTATATGAGATGAAGAGTGAAGGTAAAAAAATTATTCCACAATGTTCTTATGTGGTAGCCATGTTTGAAGGTAAACCTGAAAAATACGGAGATATTGCAGCAGAAAAATAAATAATGAGTAGTAGAATAGGAGTCAGGATTTTTTTGATTCCTATTTAATTTTTTTTACTTTCTATGCTTTACAATACTTTTAATGTATTGTATAATTCTTCACAGATATAAATCTATGCATAGAGCCAGCTTAGCTCAGTTGGTAGAGCATCGCACTCGTAACGCGGAGGTCACAGGTTCGATCCCTGCAGCTGGCATCATAAAAAGTATTTTCTTCTAATTGTAGAAGGAAATACTTTTTTGTTATTAATAAGAAGTTTTTACAAAGGATGTACTAATCTCATTCATGCATATGTTTTCGTTATCCCTTTCATATTCGTTATAATGAAGTAACAACTTAATAATTTATGATAATGTACATCATTCAATATTTATTACAGAGTAAAGGAGATTATTATGAATTCAAATTATAATCAGTTATTTAAGCCACTTCATTTTCCAAATGGAGGCACGATTGAAAATCGGATTGTCATGGCTCCCATGACAACTAATTCTTCATTTGAAAACGGAATGGTAACCACAGATGAACTAAATTACTATGCAAGACGAGCAAAAGGATTGGGAGCTGTTATTACCGCTTGTGCGCAAGTAATGGAAGATGGCAGATTCCCAGGATCTTTTAGTGCAGCATCAGATAGTCGAATTGAAAGTTTGTCAAAGGTTGCTCAGGTCATTCAAAAGCAAGGATCAAAAGCAATTCTGCAAATTTTTCATGTTGGTAGAATGGGAACGCGTCGAACTTTGAAAGCAGAACAACCTGTAGCGCCAAGTGAAATTCCAGCTATGAGAGTTGGTGCAGAAGTACCACGTGAACTAACCAGAGAAGAAGTAACTGAAAATTGGTTGATGCATTTGGAGAAGCTACCAGAAGAGCGATTCAAGCAGGATTTGATGGTGTCGAATTACATGGGGCAAATACTTACTTAATCCAACAATTTTTTTCGCCACATTCGAATCGTAGAATAGATGAGTGGGGCGGTACCATTGAGAAAAGAATGCAGTTTCCACTTGCAGTAGTAGATGCAGCAAAAGAAGCTGTTGAAAAATATGCAGATCAGCCATTCATATTAGGCTACCGTATTTCACCAGAAGAAATAGAAGAGCCGGGTATTAGCTTGGAAGATACTTTGCAATTGTTGTCTCATCTGAAAGAAAAAGGACTAGACTATATTCATATTTCTTTAGGAGATTACAAACAGACCTCTATCCGAAATGAAGCAGAGAAGACTCCTGTTTTAAAAACAATTGTGGAAACAATCGGCGAGAATATCCCTATTATTGGAGTAGGAAACATAAGTACTCCAGAAGATGCTGTTAAACTAAAAAATATGAATATTCCGATCGTAGCGATTGGAAGGCAGTTGATTGTAGAGCCAGACTGGGCATCAAAAGTACAAAATGGTGAAGAAGAAGAAATTAGATTCACAATTAAAAAAGCGGATCGAAATGATTTACAAATTCCAGATGAAATGTGGGAAAATCTTCAAAAGAGAGCTGGATGGATCCCATTTGAGTAAAAAATATAATTGTACTTCGTTAAATGGTTTTGGTGATCCGAAAATCGTATGAAGAATGGCTCTTCGTCAAATCGTGTTGGTAACTACAAATCCGATGAAGAATGAGAGTCACATAATGAATGCTTTCCAACGAACCGTTGGAGAGCATTTTTTTATTTTTGAACGGTATTACAGGAAATTAAAATTCTAGTTTTGAACTTAGAAAAACTGCGAAATCCAAAGGCTATTCGTTTGATCACTTTAATTTTATTATTGATTCCTTCAATCGGTCCATTTGTGTAAGGATGTAAGAACGTATTTTCTACGTATGATTGATACTTTTTAAGAGTTCGCAGACTTGTTTTCATGTAGGAAGAAAGCCCCACTGGGGCTTCTTTTAAGATCTCTTGGAAAAGAACGAAATCTTTTTGATCAAAGGCAAATAAAAGATCTTGATAGAACTGATACGTCGTTTTGTATTCGTCTCCCAAATTTAAAAGGTAATCCATGACCCCTGTCTGACTTTTCATTCCTTTAAACAATCGGTGATACGAATAGTGAACGGAATTCAAATCGGATTCTCTCTTTAATCCAAGTTTCCAGTACCGCTTGAGTTTGCGATATTTTTTTAAGTCTTCTGGATTTGAAGTCCGATACTGGTTCATACAGGTCACTCTCGTTTGATTCAAAGAACGACTAATAAGTTGGACCAAATGAAACGAATCAATAATAATTTTAGCCCGTGGAAATAATTCGTGAATGAGTGTTAAGTAAGGAGTATTCATATCAATGACAATCGTTTCTACTTTGGAGCGCGTTTCTGTTGAGTAGCGACCAAAGTGGCTTCGAAGGGTTGGTAACCTTCGGTCTGATAAAACATCAATAACCTGGTGGGTCACAGAATCGATATAGATAAAGCTCATCTGATTTCCGACAGAATGAAACTCATCAAAGGATAAATGTTTAGGGAGAGAGTGTGTACGTAATTGAAAGGAAGAAGCCATGATTTGAATGACTCGTGAAGTTGTCGTTGGGCTAACGTGGTGACGCCTCGCTAAGTCTTTCTCTGAAATTTTATCTTTCGATTCAATCGCGATGGATTGTTTAACCGTATTGGAAATGAAGCAATGCCGGTCTACCTCGCTTGTTTCTGCACAGAAAGTAGAGACACATTTTTTACAATAAAAGCGTTGTTTTTTTAGCAGTAAGTATGTTGGGTAATGGCTGGTGCTATTCAACGTTAACCGACTCGTCTTAAAGCCATATTTAATAATAGATGTTCCTTCTTTTCCCATCCCACAGTTGACACACCGGAGAGGTGTGTAGGAAAGGATGCCATAAAAAACCTTCGAGAGAATCCCTTTGATTTTCGTCTCTTTACAAAAGGATTGTAAGAACGTAATGTTTTTATCTTTCAAATCTAGCATGGTTCGAATATAATGAGAATGGGACATGTGAAAACCTCCTTTAGAATGTTGTGTCGTAACTTTATTCTATCGGATTTTTTCACATGTTTCTATTTTTTGAATAAAAATAGGCATTGGTGATTGTAAGCCACCAACACCAAATATTATAGAGCCTGAAGAATGAGAGTCATAACATGAGTGCTTTCCAACAATCTGTTGGAAAGTATTTTTTTGTTTTCAGGCTGTACTCTAAGAAATTAAAAACTTGTTATGAACCTAGAAAAATTAGAACAACCAAAAGTAATTTATAGGTTACTTTCATTTTATTATTTCTTTAAATACTCTGTAGCACGAATAGAATATATTTTTATTTTTTGTATAAAAATAGGTATTGTTCATTATAAAATCATTAAGCAAATCGTTCTGCTCTAACATCATTAATTAAGCTTTGAATCGACTCAATTCCAAGCTCATCGAGTCTTTTCTCTAAACCATTAATAATTTTCGGACAAATATAAGGATCCGTAAAGTTGGCGGTCCCGACTGCAACGGCAGTAGCTCCTGCCATAATCATTTCTAAGGCATCATCAACAGAAGAAACGCCTCCTATACCGATAATAGGAATATCAACAGCACGTGAAACTTGGTATACCATTCTCAAAGCAATCGGTTTAATACCGGGGCCCGAAAGACCACCGGTAATATTTCCAAGAACCGGCTTTCTTGTCTTCACGTCAATGGACATACCAGTAAATGTATTAATCATGGAGATGGCATCAGCACCAGCAGCCTCAACTGCCTTTGCGATCGCTACAATATCCGTAACATTGGGACTTAGCTTCACATAAATTGGTAAATTAGTGACTGCTTTACAAATCCGTGTTAAATGCGCTGCAACATCGGGGTCTGTTCCAAATGCTACACCGCCTTCTTTAACATTTGGACATGAAATATTTAATTCGATAGCCTTCACATTGGGTGCATCAGCGATTCTCTGGCAGACAGCGACGTATTCTTCCTCTGTTGAACCAGCAACATTGGCAATGATAGGTACATCGAATTGAGCAAGGAAGGGATATTTTTCGGATAAGATGACGTCTAGACCTGGATTTTTCAACCCAATAGCATTCAACATACCATTGGGTGTTTCAGCTACACGTGGTAAGGCATTACCGATACGTTCATTAAGAGTCGCACTTTTAGCCATGATGGCACCTAGTTTAGAAAAATCATAAAACTGAGCATACTCTTCTCCAAAGCCAAAGCAACCAGATGCGGGCATGATGGGGTTTCTTAATTCTATTCCAGGTAAATTAACCTTTAAGCGATTCATAGCGTAACCTCTTCTCTTTGAAATACGGGTCCATCGATACAAATACGTTTGTCTTTTCTTTTTGTCTCACAGCCGTAACAGGCTCCTACACCGCAGGCCATTCGTTCCTCTAATGATAAATAGACATGGTCTAGTTTAGGAAAGGATAATTGAACTAGACGCAATAATGGTGTCGGTCCACAGGCAAAGACAGCATCAGGATTAACTGATGGAAGTCCGACACCAACGTGACCTTTTAGACCTAACGAACCATCATCTGTACAGAGGATGACGGTTCCTAGAGCTGTGAACTCATCATAATAGTAACAATCATCTTTGTCAGCAAAACCTAAAATAAAGGTAGTTTTTACACCTTTACTTAGCAACTCTTTTCCTAATTCATATAAAGGAGCTACACCAATACCACCGCCGATAACAGCAACTTCAGCATTACTTTCTAAAAAATCAGTAGGGAAGCCATTGCCTAAAGGTCCGAGAGCATCAACAAGATCCCCTGGTTGATAGCTAGCCATCTCTTCAGTACCTTTGCCGACGATGCGATAGAGAAGAGTGCAACTGTCGTTATTGATGGAAGCAATAGAGATCGGTCGTCTTAAGACCATACTAGAATTTTTCATACGTAGATGTAAAAACTGTCCACTTTTCTTCATTGTTGAAACCATATTTCCAGTTAAAATTATTTCGTAGATGTTATGAGCGATCTCCTTATTTGAAACGACTTTCAGTAATTCAACTTGCATGATGTTCCTCCTCTTTTTTTTGCCAAACGATGATACCATTGCAGAGTGTTAAGTCACACATACCGAAAACTTTTGTTCCATTAAAAGGAGTATTGGAAGACTTTGATAAGTAGTCTTTTTCATGAATTTGATAAGTTGTATCTAAATCAAAAACAGCTATATCTGCAATACTTCCGACTGTTAATGTTGCTGCCGGGAGATTAAATAGTTCAGAAGGAAGAGTTGTCATTCGGGCGATTAGAAATTCTAAAGTCATAATACCAGTCTTTACAAAGTGGGAATAAAGTAAGGCGAAGGATGTTTCAATACCAACAATTCCAAAAGGTGAATTCATGAATCCACCAGATTTTTCTTCTTTAGTATGGGGAGCGTGGTCGGTAGCGATAAAGTCAATGGTTCCGTCTAACAGACCTTCGATTAGTGCTTGTTGGTCTTCTTCCGCTCGCAAAGGTGGATTCATTTTGTAAGTAGCGTCATCCTTTAAAATAGCCATCTCATTTAAAATTAAATGATGAGGGGTTACTTCTGCGGTTACCTTTACACCTAAGCTTTTACCATGGCGGATTGCTGCTACCGATTCCTTTGAGGAAACATGACACACATGATAATGAACACCGGTTTCTTTAGCTAGTAAAATATCTCGAGCTATTTGTGAACTCTCAACAATTCCCATGATACCAGGCAGCCCCAGCTCTTTATTTCGAATCCCATCATGCATCACACCACCGTACAGGAGGCTATCGTCTTCAGTATGAGCGACAATCGGTTTTCCTAAGCGTGCTGCTTCTTTCATTGCTTCATACATCACACCGGCTGTTTGTATGCCAACACCATCATTAGTATAGGCGAAGGCATTAATAGCCATCATATCAACTAGTTTGTTTGAGCGTAATCCCTTGGTAATGGGAGCATAGTGGTGGATGTGAATGACAGCATCTTTTTTTATTAAGGCTTCTAACTGTGAAAATTTTTCAGGAGTATCCGATATAGGATTGGTATTAGGCATAGCACAAACGGTTGTAAAACCACCTCGTGCTGCTGCTCTTGATCCTGAAGCAATGGTTTCCTTATCAGTAAAGCCTGGTTCTCTAAAGTGGACATGAATGTCGACCAATCCTGGCGTAATTAGCTTTCCCTTTAGATCGATTTCCCTATCACCACTCAAATGATCACCTATTTCTGAAATAATCCCATTCTCTATAGCTAAATCGATGGTCTCTGTCTGATTACCAGTAATAATACGTTTGCCGTTTTTTAAAATTAATTTCATTGATATCGTCCTTCCAAAACCCATTCTAGAATAGCGATTCGTGCATAAACTCCATTGCTCATTTGCTCTACAATTCTACTTTTTTTGCACTCAACAAGCTGGCTAGCTAACTCAACGTCCCGGTTTACCGGTGCTGGATGCATAATAATAGCGTGGTCTTTCATAGTACGGTAACGTTTCCGTGTTAAACCAGAACGTTCATGATAAGCGTTTTTTGAAAATTGTTCTTGTTCTTCAGTGTCATGTCGCTCTAATTGAACGCGTAACATCATTACAACATCAGCTTCTTTTACCGCATCATCAACGGTCATCCATGTTCCATATTGTTCAAAATTTGTATCGAAGTAATCCATCGGTCCAGCGAAGATAACATGAGCACCCAATTGATTGAGTAATGTCATATTACTCATCGCCACTCGTGAATGGATAATGTCACCGATAATAGCGATTTTCAAACCTTCGAAATAACCAAACTCTTCATAAATTGTCATGATATCGAGTAAAGATTGAGAAGGGTGCTGACCACTCCCGCTACCTCCATTTACAATCTTGATTTTTAAGTTAACGAGTTGGTCCATATAGTTGCGATCTTGATGTCGAATAACAGCTACATCAACCCCTAAGGCCTGCATCGTTAAGACGGAGTCATACAAACTCTCTCCTTTAGCTACGGAAGAACTACCAACATCAAAATTAAATTGTTGCATTCCAATTTTATGTTCAGCCATTTCAAAGCTATGTTTAGTACGTGTGCTATTTTCAAAAAACATATTTACAATGGTTGCATTACTCTTGAAGATGTCTTTACCTGTTTTAAAGGCGATTGCTCGGTCTAACAAGTGCATGACTTCCTCGTTTGTAAACTGTTCGACAGAAAAAAAATTTCTCATTATATCCCTCCGTATAAAAAAAGGTACGCTTCTTCAGAGAAGAAGCGCACCTAAATAGATGGTCTCGCTTCTGAATCTCTCGGACTCAATTAAAGTGATAACATTTCAAAAAATTATTCAATTATGACGGCATCCTCACCATCAACCTCAACTACATGGACGTTCACACACTCTTTTTTTGAAGTGGGGATATTCTTACCAATATAATCTGGACGAATCGGTAGCTCTCGGTGACCGCGATCAACTAAGACAGCTAAGGAAATTTCTAAGGGTCTACCCAAGTCGACGCATGCATCCATAGCTGCTCGAATGGAGCGACCAGTAAAGAGAACGTCATCGACTAAAACAACTTTTTTACCTAGCAGTGTCTGAGCATCATCTGTAATAGTTAGTTTTTCTTTTACATCATCTCGATAAGCTTTAATATTTAAGTTAGTGACCTCTACTGGCCCTTCTATTTCAGTTATTTTCTTGGCGATGCGGTGTGCGAGATAAACGCCACGTGTCTCAATGCCAACTAAAATAACATTCTCAATCCCTTTATTACGTTCAATAATTTCATAGGACAAACGAGTTAGTGCACGCATCATTTCCATTTCATTCATGATAACCTTTGGCATCTTTTTTCCTCCTAAAAAAAGACCTCTTCTTTTTGGCATGCAAAAGAAGAGGTCAACATAAACTGCTGATTGAGTTTGAAAGAAACTCACCTTCTTCGTCTCACAGGACGGTTAGTTAAAGGATTCTATTTAAGATGATTATACGGTAGTTAATTTTAATTGCAAGGATTCATTTAAAAAAAGATATCGGGGTCTTCTCTTATTCACAACTAGGTCAGTAAAAATTGTTAGTTATTAAATTAAAAAAATATGTTTTTTATTTTAAAAGATCGTTCTTTCGTTGTAGAGTATTTACTAGAAAATTAGGTATAATAGAGTTATAAAAACAGTGGAAGAGGTGGGCAATGAGAATGGATCATAAATCTAATCATTGGATCCACTTAAATAGAAAGATGATTCGTATTTTAACAGTAGGTGGTTTGCTGCTTACTCTGTTCCTAGCTATATATATCTATCTGATGGGCTATAACGAAGTAATGGACCAGATTCGGGTTGGTTTAGTTGGTATGGGTATATGGGGACCATTTTTATTTGTTATTCTTCAACTAACTATGGTCGTTTATCCAGTCATCCCAGGTGGTATCACTTTAGTAGTTGGACAAATAATTTTTGGTCCTTTAATGGGATTTATCTATAGTTTTATAGCCGTAAGTGGAGGTTCTATTTTAAATTTTTATTTAGCTAGAAAATTTGGAAAAACTCTTGTGCGTGCTTTTGTAGAGGAAGAAACCTATCAAAAATATTATGTTTGGCTTACGAAAGGAAAGCGATTTGAATATTTTTTAGCAACTGCATTTGCTTTACCTGGATTTCCGGATGATTTTTTATGTATGATTGCAGGATTAACAAGAATGACTTTAAAAAGATTTATGTTGATTTACCTTATTTTTAAACCAATCACTCTCTATTTATATGGAGCTGGTGGAGCTACACTCACAAATTGGTTTATCCAACACTTTTTTCCTTTTGGTTATTAAGTTGAAAGGGAATAAAAAAACTATTTCGCAGGATTCTATCATCCATGCGAAATAGTTTTTTATTTGCGCTTCACTTTCATAAGTGCACGGGAGAGAAGAGGTGCTAAGAAACCGGCAGCAATTGCTTCTGCAACACCGTTTGTTGCGACGATAGCTGCTAACGCTCTCATCAGATTGGTTGGGCTTACTCCTAATGCCGTAGAATATTCATTGCCATAGAATAATGCGATAAATCCTAAGACAAGGATGGTATTTGTCAGTGAGCCTAAAATACCGCCAACTATCATACCAAGAGACTCTTTGTTTCTTTTGCGAAACATTTGAATAGTAAAACCAGCAACAAGTCCTACTAATATACGAGGTACAACGGATATCATTGGATTAGTGAAGAGCAATAAATCAAGTGGTGAAGCTGGAAGAGTATACGCTTTGATCAATCGGACTATTCCCCAAACGCTTCCAATAATCATTCCTTCTTTTGTGCCTAATACAAAAGCGGCTACAATAACGGTAATATGAATAATGGTTGGATTAAGTGGTGGGATAGGGATATATCCTAAAAAGGGTACAAAATTTTGTAAAATGATAATAGCTGTGAGAATTCCTAAAATGGCAATTCGATAAGTTTTATTTCTTGTTTGTTTCATAATCATACTCCTTTTGTATGAACGGTCATTCCATATGTTTCATAACATGTTAGATGGATACTTATCATTTTAACAGAATTCAGTAAGAAAGTGCATCTTAAAATGGAACATAACTGAAATCTTTCTCGATTTGAGTTAATATATAGGCAAGGAGCAATGGAGTTGTTGAAATGCGATAAGAAGAGAAAGGAAGAGGATAAAAATGGAAGAGTTGAAAAAAATATTTTTAGCTGGTGTAGGTCTGACTTCTACTTCGATTGAAAAAGCAGAAAAACTGATTGAGGAAATGGTAGAAAAAGGACGTGTGACTGTCAAAGAAGGCAAAGAGATGCAAGAAGAATTGACTCGCAAAGTTACTGATTCACGTCCAGTAAGAAAAGCAGAAATGGATGAGATGGGATATGCTTCTAAACAAGAAATGGAAGCATTGGATGAAAAATTAGATACATTGAACCGAAAGTTAGATGCTTTGTTGGAAAAAGAATAAGATAAAGAAGGGAGAAAGGAAATGGCAAACGACAAACGATTACGAGAAATAGTACGGGTCTTGTCAGCATACGGGATCCAGTTCGTTTATAACCATAAAATCCAACATAAAAAGGATACAGAATTAGATGACGCAGCTAATTTACGGAAAGCCTTTGAAAAGTTGGGTCCCAGTTTTATTAAAATTGGACAAATCCTTTCTACTCGTCTTGATATTCTACCGCAAGCATTTATTGATGAATTAGCTCATCTTCAAGACAAAGCTCCAGAATTCCCATTTTCAGAAGTAGAACGTATCTTTTTTGAAGATACAGGAATGACACTGGAAAAAGTTTTTTTAAAAATTGAAGAAAAACCTTTAGCAAGTGCTTCGATTGCTCAAGTCCATAAAGGAATATTGCGTACGGGTGATGAAGTTATCTTAAAAGTACAACGTCCAATTATTGATGAATTATTAATTCGAGACTTAGATATTTTGATTGATTTGAGTGGGCGGATCCCTGGAGGAATTATCGATGTCATCGATCCAAAAGAAGCATTTGAACAAGTAAAAGAAAATACTTTGATAGAATTAGATTTTCGAAATGAAGCTCGTTTACTAAATGAATTTAAGGAACTTAATCAAGAAGTTGCCTATGTAGGCGTGCCTAAAGTCTATCAAGGTTTAACAAGAAGACGAATTCTCGTTGAAGAGTATATTGAAGGTATAAAAATAACGAATGATGAACAACTGGAATTGCTAGGATACGATATGGAAGATATTAGTAAGAAGCTTATGATGTCTTACTTGAAACAAATTTTTAATGATGGTTTTTTCCACGGGGATCCTCATCCAGGAAATTTTATTATCAAAGAAGGTAAAATATATTTTATTGACTTTGGGATTATGGGCAGGCTTTCGGAAGATAAGAAAGCTTCTCTAAATCAATTGATTGAAAGTCTTGCTACCCGTGACATCGATTTACTTGTCCAAGTGTGTTTGGATTTAGCTACTCCTACAGAACGATTAGATAAGCGAAAACTATATGATGACTTGAATCATATGTTTGATATTTATTTATCAGCAGATATGAAAAATATTCGTATGACAGAATTTATAACTGACTTTATCCGAATGTTTAAGCGCCACAACTTGATTGTTCCGAGTGAATTAACGATTCTAGCAAAAGCTTTATCTATTTTAGAAGGAGTATTCCAAGATCTTTCGCCAGACTTAAACCTCATTCGTACTGCAAAAGGATATTTAGGAGAACATTTATCTTGGAAAAATGTTCTACAACAATTCAGTAAAGAGAAACTAACATTGAAAAGTTATACTTTTTTAAAAGATTCTGTTGAATTACCTGGAAATATGGTGAAACTATTAAAGCAAACCTTGAATGGTCGAACTCGTTTAAAAATTGATATGGATGATTTGGATGAAAAGTGGATTGACCTCAAGAAAATGTTTAATAGAGTCGTCATGTCTTTAATCATTGTGGGATTACTACTATCCTCAGCAATCATGTCTTCCTCACCGGGAGGACAATATTTAGGACAAGCTGGTTTTGTGGTTTCTGGTTTGTTTGGAATTTGGCTATTAATTTCTATTTACCGATCGGGAAATTTATAGCTAAATTTAAAAATGAGAAAATCATTAGAGTTTATTTGTCTTGTTGAAATAAAAAAGAGCTTGTTTTACAATAGATAAGTCCGAATATAGTAGGACTTATGGAGGGGTAGCGAAGTGGCTAAACGCGGCGGACTGTAAATCCGCTCCCTCGGGTTCGGCAGTTCGAATCTGCCCCCCTCCATTTATTTTATTTATCTCTAAGGATGAATGGAATGAAAAATATGGCGGTTGTGGCGAAGTGGTTAACGCACCGGATTGTGGTTCCGGCACGCGTGGGTTCGATCCCCATCAGCCGCCTTTTTCATTTTTATTATTATTGGGGTATAGCCAAGTGGTAAGGCAACGGACTTTGACTCCGTTATTCGTTGGTTCGAACCCAGCTACCCCAGTCATTAGAAACCATTAAGACGTTGTCTTAATGGTTTTTTTTGAATGGATATATAAAAAAGCTCTAATAGGAGGGTATTATGAACGTATTAATGATAAAAGCAAATGATCGAAATGCTTCAGAAAGCATTTCCAGTAAGATGTACGAGACATTTCTCGAAGAAATTCAAAAAAATGAAGAAATCAATATAAATACCTATGATATTTTTGAAGAGGATATGCCTTATATTGGTCAAGATTTATTTAGTGCAATGGGAAAACTGGCTTTGGGTGAAAGTTTAAATGAAAAGGAAACAATTTTAATGGCTGCCAAACAAAAGGCGATGGATGCTTTTACAAATGCAGATGTAATTGTCATTGCCTTTCCTTTATGGAATTTAACGATTCCAGCACGGCTCCAAACTTTTATGGATTATGTATTTTCAGCAGGATTTACCTTTAAGTATGATGAGAACGGTAAAATGGTTCAATTAATGCCAGAAAAAAAGTTGTTTTGTTGAATGCTCGTGGTGGAATTTACTCTACTGTTGAAACAGCATCTATGGATATGGCAGTAAATTATTTACATAATGTTTTTGCAGGAATTTTTGGTATGGAAATATTGGCTGAAATAGTAATTGAAGGACACAACGCCATGCCTCATCAATCAGCTGAAATTATTGAGGAAGGGCTAAAGAAAGTTACACTTGCTGCCCAAATGATTGCTTCTAAAGAAAAATAAATTTTTGTACAGTTTGGTTGAATCCAAACTGTATTTTTTTAATTGATTTTTACATTTGAGATGTCTTTTTCAACGTAGTGGGGTAAAATGAATAGAAGAACTCACAAAGAAACCGATCTCATTTAAATTCACTTATGTAAAGAAAGAGGAGATATTATGACTATCCATTTGGGAGATTTTTTACAAAGCATTGTTGAAATTCCTACTCTTTTAATTATTGTTATCTTAACGCTTGGAGTTATTCTTGTGAATGGCTGGACAGATGCACCGAATGCTATCGCTACTATGGTTTCTACACGTTCTATGTCAGCAAAAAAATCAATTATTTTAGCAGCGGTATTTAATTTTTTAGGTGTTTTTATTATGACATCAATTAATGCTACCGTAGCCCAAACCATTGCGAATATGGTAGATTTTGGTGGAGATCCACATGATTCAATTATTGCTTTGTGTGCTGCATTGTTTGCGATTGTATTATGGGCGACCGCTGCTTGGTACTTTGGAATTCCTACGAGTGAAAGTCATGCACTTATTGCAGGAATATCAGGTGCTGCTATTGCATTGCAAGGAGGAATTGGTGGAATCAATCCTTCTGAATGGATCAAGGTAATTTATGGAATAGTTTTCTCGACCCTATTAGGTTTTGGACTAGGTTTTTTATTTACAAAAATGAATCAAATCTTTTTTAGAAGAATTCCACGTCAAAAATCAAATAACTTTTTTAAAAATGGTCAAATAGCTGCGGGAGCTGGGATGGCCTTTATGCATGGGGCACAAGATGGCCAAAAGTTTATGGGGATTTTTATGTTAGGTATTTTTTTAGGACAAGGACAAGGAAGTGTCTCAAATTTTATCATTCCCGTATGGATGATGATTCTTTGTTCAGTAGTAATGGCAATAGGGACTTCAATTGGTGGTTATAAGATTATAAAAACAGTTGGTATGGATATGGTAAAAATGGAAAAATATCAGGGATTTAGTGCAGACATGGCTGGGGCTGTGAGTTTGCTAGTCTCTTCTATATTTGGCTTACCTGTAAGCACTACACACACTAAAACAACTGCTATTATGGGTGTAGGGGCTGCAAACCGTCTTTCAAGTATTAACTGGTCAACCGTGAAAGATATGGTCTGGGCATGGGTACTTACCTTCCCTGGATGTGGCTTAGTAGGATATCTAATGGCCTTATTATTTATGAAAATCTTTTAGGAAGGTGATTATATGTTTAAGAGAAGAAAAGAAGAATATAACTATTTTAGTGCTTTTGAAGAAATATCACTCCTTATTATAGATGCTGCGGACTTCCTGTCAGAAAATATCAAAGATTATCAGTTACAAGCTTTAGAAGGAAAACTAAAAGAAATTCATAAAATAGAACAAGAAGCTGATGAAAAGAAACATCATATGATGAGTTATTTGTACCAAGATTTTCTTCCGCCTATTGAGAGGGAAGATATTATTCAATTATCACATGGGATGGATACTGTATTAGACAATATAGAAGATGTTCTCATCCGTATGGATATGTATCAAGCGAAAGTAATTAAACCTGAAATGTTGGAGTTTATGGACATTGTAGAGAAGGCCTCTCATAAATTATCTGAAATGATAAAAGAATTAAAGGACTTCAAAAAATCAAAACAACTATTATCGATTGCAGTTGAAATCAATCAATTGGAAGAACAAGCAGATGTGATTTATCAAAAAGCAACGAAAAGTCTTTTTATAGATCAAGAAGACTTATTTGAAAGTTTCGTTTACTCAAAAATTTATGATGCATTTGAGAAAAGTTGCGATTCCTTTGAAGATGTTGCAAATATTGTAGAGTCGATCATATTGAAAAACACGTAAATTTCTTATAAAGAGTCATAACAGCGAAGGGTAAGACCTTTTAAACAGTCTTACTTTCTTTGCTTTTTTTATAAAAAAGACAAATTAATAAAAAGTGCTTGTCAAAAAGACATCTATCAGAAACCTTATGATATAATAGAAAAGAATTGAAAGAGAAAGGGGCAGCCTTGTGACATTTAATATTGAAAATTTAATCAGTTGGCAGAACGCTTTCTTCCTTTTAGATATCATTCTCGTATGGTATCTTGTTTATCGGTTAATCATTATCCTAAAAGGTACACGGGCAATCCAACTCTTAAAAGGTGTTTTAATTATTGTGTTAATTAAACTTGCGGCCGTGCTTTTACAGTTACAAACCATTGACTGGATTATCAATCAAGTTATTCGCTGGGGAGTAGTAGCCGTTATCATTGTTTTTCAGCCTGAAATTAGGAGAGGCCTAGAACATTTAGGAAAAGCTGGTTTTCGCAACCGAACGAAACGTAAGGTACGAAAAGGGGAGGCTTTTGTACAAGAAGTAGATAAGGCCGTACAATATATGGCTCGAAGAAAAATTGGAGCACTAATTTCTGTAGAAATTCGAGATTCTCTTGATGATGTTGCACATACGGGTGTTCCTATTCATGGAGATATTACCAATCAATTATTGATTAATATCTTTATTCCGAATACTCCGCTACATGATGGTGCTGTAGTTATTCAAAACTTTAAGATTACAGCGGCAGCTAGTTATCTGCCTTTATCAGAGAATCCTATGATTTCTAAAGAGTTAGGAACTCGTCACCGTGCAGCAATCGGTTTGAGTGAAGGAACAGATGCTTTGACCATTATTGTTTCCGAAGAAACAGGTGGGATAAGTATTGCTCACCATAATAAACTCTATCGGGAAATGAATAGGGAAGATTTTGTAAACTATTTGACTGATGAATTTGTAGCAGAGGAAGAAGAGGAAACTAAATCGAATTTACTCCAAGAATTTTTTGACAATTTGAAATGGGGGAATTCTGAATGAAGAAAAAAGAAGAAAACCTTTTTGAAAATACATGGATGATTCGGATTATTGCACTTTTAATTGCTTTACTACTATTTGGATATGTTTATTCAGAGAATTATGGACTAACTACAACAAACAGAAATGATGCAATTAGTACGAATAGAAATGAAACTATTTCGAATCTTCCAATCCAAATTAATATGGATACTAGTCAGTACTTTCTTTCAGGACTTCCTGAGACAGTTGTATTGACATTATCGGGACCAGAGAGTGTTCTCGTTCAAACGTTGTCTGCTGGAGATTATAATATTGTTACGGAAGATTTAAATCTTTTAGGGCCAGGTAGACATACGATTCAACTACGAGCCGAAAATATATCGGAAAATCTTTCTTATCAATTAACACCTTCTCGTGTAAATGTCGAAATTGAAGAAAAAGTAACAATTGAAAGTCCTGTACAAGTAATTTTTGACTCTTCTACTGTAGATGAGGAATTTATCGCTGGTGAACCGAAATTGAGTAAAAGTACTGTAATCATAACCGGTCCTAGTTCTACCATTGAAAGGATTGATCGGATCTATGTAAAAGTAGCACCGAACTCACTTTTAAATAGTGATATTAATGTCAACTCGGTCATACAAGTCGAAGATAGTAATAAAAACAAATTAAATGTGACGATTGAACCACAAGAAATAAATATTCAGATTCCTATAGAACCATATAAAAAGACAGTCCCGTTGATCGCAAAACAAAAAGGTACACCTGAAACTGGAAAGACCTATGAATTTGATATTTTAGATGAAGGTGATGTTACAATTAATGGAAACCGTAATCTTTTAGCAGATATTGATGAAGTAGAGGTAGAGGTTGATGTAACAGGGATTAAAACAGATACGATTGTTACGTTACCAATTCAACTACCGTTTACAGCAAATTCATTGAGTCCAAAAGAAGTACAAGTAAATGTTAAAGTAAAAACTACTGTAAATTAACCAGAAAAAACAGGAAACCGAGTGGTCAAAAAGCTCGACAATTCTTATTAATGCCTTGAAAAAACAGAATGAGAATAATTAAATAAATAGAAATAGATTAATTATTCGATATGAAGGAGACAATTTAAAAATGGGTAAGTATTTTGGAACAGATGGAGTAAGAGGACTGGCAAATAGTGAATTAACACCAGAACTAGCTTTCAAATTAGGACGTTATGGTGGATATGTACTCCGTCAACATTCAAAGGACACAGAAAGAGCACTTGTATTAGTAGCTCGCGATACACGTATATCAGGTCAGTTATTGGAACATGCCTTGATATCAGGATTATTATCCGTTGGGATAGAAGTTTTACAATTGGGAATATTGACAACACCTGGAGTATCCTACTTGACCCGTGTACAAGGCGCAATCGCTGGTATTATGATTTCTGCATCTCACAACCCTGCAGAAGATAATGGAATTAAATTTTTTGGTGCAGATGGGTTTAAATTATCTGATGAGCAAGAGTTAGAAATTGAAGCATATTTGGATCAAGAAGAAAATCATTTACCAAGACCTTCTGCAGAAGGATTAGGTGTAGTGGATGAATATCCCGAAGGAATGCTAAAGTATAGCCAATATTTACAAACAACCATACCAGACGATTTATCAGGTGTGACTGTTTGTTTAGATGGTGCCAATGGTGCAGCATCACCAATTGTAAATCGTTTGTTTGCTGATTTAGAAACAGACTTCTATACAATGGGTGTAAAACCAAATGGTTTAAATATTAATGATGGAGTTGGCTCTACTCATCCTGAAAAACTTGCTGCATTTGTCGTTGAAAAAGGTGCGGATATTGGTTTAGCCTTTGATGGAGATGGCGACCGTTGTATCGCAGTGGATGAAAATGGGGAAATCATCGATGGTGATAAAATCATGTTCATTTGTGGGAAATATTTAAAATCAAAGAATGAATTAAACCATAATACGATTGTATCAACCGTTATGAGTAATCTTGGATTTCATAAAGCAGTAGAAGAAGAAGGTATGACTGCTTTAAAAACGGCAGTTGGTGACCGATATGTAGTGGAAGAAATGCGTAAAAATGGATATAATTTTGGTGGCGAACAATCTGGTCATATTGTATTCTTAGACATGAATACAACGGGCGATGGTCTTTTAACTGGAATTCAATTAATGAATGTTATGAAAAATACTGGTAAAAAGCTTTCTGAACTTGCTGCTGAAGTAACTATTTATCCACAAGAATTAGTGAATATCCGTGTATCCGATAAGAACGGCGTTATGGAGATTCCTGCTGTAAAAGCAATTATGGATGAAGTTGAAGAAGAAATGGCAGGAAATGGTCGTATTTTAGTACGACCAAGTGGAACGGAACCCTTGCTACGTGTTATGGCGGAAGCTGAAACAGATGAAAAAACACATGACTATGTGACACGTATCGCAGATGTTGTGCGAAATGAAATTGGCATAGACTAGTTTTAAATGAGAAAAGACTTACATACGTTTCGGTAAATATACGGACCCCAAAAATTGAACTTTTTAGGAGAGAAGAAATTCTCTCCTTTTTTATTTATATTTTTTAAAGTTTACTAGGAACGTACAGTGACTCTTAAACCATAGAAAAGTAGAAGCCAACTCTGCATTTGATAGTGGGAACCTATGTAGACTAATCTCTTAAAATATGATGAGTGCGATATTTTATAGGCTGATCCACTTCAAAATTTCAAAAAAATTCTCTATTGAGAATAATCTATACAATTAAAAAATAGTCAAAAAAAGAGTGGACAAAGTAATAGTAGTATATTAGTATATAGATACGCGGAACAGTTCCGCAGATACGTAATCCATGCGGAGTTCATACTACAATAAAGGAGTGGTTATTTCTGAATAATTATTTTTAGATTCAATATTCACTAGTTTAGAATAGTATTTACTAAACTAAAAACAGAAAGTATAGCACTTAATGTAAGGGCTTTCTATTCTTGAGTGATTTGAAATTTATATAATTAATCAGCTAATATGTGGAAAAGAATACGGATTATTGTCTATGGGTACACAATTGGTGAAAGAGTATATTAATTGTGAAAAACTTAGCAAAAGTGTTTCGATCAGGTCAACTATTTAAACATAAAAAGAGGAGGATTAACATGATTAATAAAAAAAGTATTACACTATTATCAACAATGTTATTGATGGCAGGTTGTAGTGGTGGATTAAATACAAATGGTTCAGAAGAATCAACTGTAGATAAAGGAACCACAGAGTCTACACCTGTTGTTAACAAAGATATTGAATACGCTTCAAATTTAAATATAAGCTATGCAGTTGGTAACAATCAACGTACGCTGACTTATAACCAATCAACCCCATTAACAATGGCAGATGGTAATGTTATTTCAACTGGAGATTTGAAACCTACTTGGCAATATATTCAAGATAAGATGGGTTTTACTCTTAAAGATGTCACCGTACAAAATCAAACGGCTGAAGAAATGATTGAAATTGCTTCTGCAACAGGATTTAAAAATGCAGCGATTTATGGTGGAGCTAATGGCGACGCATATATGGAATATGGAAGCAAAGGATACTTTGTAGATTTAAACGAAAAGATGGATCAACTACCAAATTTTAGTGAATATTTAAAAGAAAGACCAGCAATTGCAGATGCAATTACGGCTTTTGACGGTGGGATTTACTATATTCCTTACGTAGCTGAAATAGATAACTATGCTCGTGTATTTAATGGACGTGAAACATGGGTGATGACTATTCTTGATAACAAAGAGTTATTAGAAAATGAAACAGCGACATTACCAACTGCTTATGAGGGGTATTGGGATCGAAATAAAACGAATGTAGTTGCTTTACAAAATGAGAAAGCAGCAAGTGGTGAGTTATCTCGAGATGACGCTTTAGATACATTATTGTCTTATATTAAAGAGACTTATCCAGAATTAGAGAAACCATCTGACTTATTTTTAGGAACAGAAGCTCAATATGATGTAGATGAACTAGTTGCATTATGGCGTGTGATGAAGTTATCACCCAATACATTATCCAAAGCAAGTACTGGTGAAGTGGTGGATGGATCAATCATTTATCCGTTTTTTGTGAGAGACTCCAAAAACCGTCAAGACTATTTACGTTTAATTACCTATTTTGGTGGCCAGAGGATTTTTGGTGCCGATACACAACAATCTAACTTTGTTTTAAATGAAGATGGTGAATTAGTGTTCTCTTTTACCGAAGAGGGTAACATTGAAGGTTTGGAGTATTTAAACGAATTATATTCTGAAGGACTCATTCACTCAGAATTTGCAGATTTAAATAATAAGGATGCTTTCCGCAATATGTTCTATGGACAAGATGATTATGAAGCACAAAAACAATTTGGCTTTATGACGATTGACTGGATTTCATCGACAACAGCACTAAATGAAGATGTAACTGCACTTTTGCCACCATTAACTACTCTAGGTTCTGATGATGAAATGATTCATTTCATGGAAAACACTCGTACAATCAAACCAGAAGGTTGGGCAGTTTCTTCTAAAGTAAGTGATGAAGAAATTAATGCTGCTTTGAAAGTAATGGATTATTTCTTTAGTGAAGAAGGAAATCAAGTTCAGAACTATGGAACTCCAGATATGCTTGTTGAAGGAGAAATGTACACAGGTCCAAACGGTGTTGAATATCCAAAATATGACGAATGGACATTTGATATTGTAGATGAATTAAAAGATGGTGATATCTCAGCATTCTTACGTGACTTTGTTGGATCTCAAATGCCACTAGGGTATCAAAAAGAAATAGGTTTCGAATATCAATATACAGTTAATCAAGGATACAAGTCTTGGGAAACATATCAAGAAGCAGAGGTTATTACACCTAGCTATGGAGCTGAAAAACCGCTCTTGAAACTAACACCAACAGTTTTCTCACTAAACGAACAAGAGCAAGCAAAATTGGATACCACTTCTATTGGAGAGACTGAAGCAGATCAAATGTATCTATTCATAACCGGTTCTCCAAATGGTCCACAAAATACTGATGAGATCAAAGCTCTTTATGATAAGGGAGGAATTGATACATATACAAGTATTTATCAAGCAGCATATGAAAGAATGACCAAATAAAAACAAATAAAACTATATAGATCATTGAAGGATGAGCCGCTTCTTTAGTATTGGATTTAAAAAGCCAACACTAAAGAGGTAGCTTATATTTTATATATTTATTTTATTAATCACATAAGAACGACGTTATGAAATAGTAGGAACACAAAAAAGAACAGTGACTATACGTTAGTTATAGTCTACTGTTCTTTTTTATTGAAACCGACCTGTATATCCCATTTTTTGGGAAATAATTTTAGCTTTTTCTTTAATTAAATTGACTTCATATTCGATATCACGATTATCATCCACTAATCCACTAATACTAATAGCAGTGGTAACAGTTCCGTCTATATCAAAAATAGGTGCTCCTACGCAGAAAAGACGGGAGTCGTTCTCGCGGTCATCAACCGCATAGCCCTGTAAGCGAATCTTCGCTAATTCGTCTCGTAATTCTTGAGGATCTATTATGGAGAATTCAGTTTTCTTAAGTAAGTTTCGATTAAGTATGTCTTCAGCTAATTGGTCATTATACGCCATAATTGCTTTACCTAGAGAGGTAGTGTGTAAAGAAGTTTGGCTACCAATGGAACATGTTGAGCTAACGATTTCATCAGGTTCACTCTTATAGATGTAAGTTAATTTTTCATTAACTGATCGACCAAAAAAGACAGTTTTATTCAATGTGCTTGATAGACTATCTATAATGGGTACTGCTTTTTCTAAAATGTTTGTGTTATTAATATATCGCTGACCAATCAGAAATGATTTGATTCCCACACCGTATACTTTACTTTTCTCATCTAATAGCTCCAGCATCTCTGTGTGAACTAATGCTCTGACAATATCATTGACACTAGAGATTGGCGCACCTAATTCTTGTGCTATTTCAGATAACGTAACACCTTTGTCATGTTTAGAAACAATATCCAAAATGTAGCTAGTTCTTAATGCTGCATTACTCATAGCCATTCTTCTTCTTACATCCCTTCAATGGTTAACCTATTTTTTAATAAAAATTATTGGTAAAGTATTTATTTTGTTTACCCTTACAATCTTCCGTATATACAAAAATGTATAAACTTTTTTTTCTATCTTATCATAGGTTTATTTAAATAGATAGGATAATGACTTGCAAATATTAATTTTAAATATGTTTATTACGAAATAATCATTTGAGTAAGGAGCATATGTATATACAAGATGCTGATCAGTGGGATACGTAGCATGAAGAGTTCATCGTTTCCATCTATCAAGAAATAAAAAAGTGTATAGACAAGTAGATTTTTTAAAAACTTAAATTATAAAAAGTGATTCTATTCAAATTCTCATAATTTTAATATTTTACACAAAAAAACTTTTTCACAAGTAGATAAGGTCTATAGAATCAATCCTTATAACTGAAATTAAGAATTTGATTGTAGATTGTGAACCCTAAAAAAATTTTTTTAAATATAAAAGACAAAATGGACTGGACAAAGGACAATAGATATACTAATATATAGATACGCGAAAGAGTTTCGTAAATGCGTAAGGCTTACGGAAGTTGATATTACAACAAAGGAGTTGTTATTTTTGAAAAAATATCTTTTTTTAGATCAGGATATCCACCAATTAAGAAAGGATATCTATACATCTAAGAAAAAGTTTTATAAAAGGTTGGCAGAACAATGTAAGGGCTATCTAAGCGCAGAGCTGCCAGAGGAGCATCCTCAAAAAAGTACTACTTACTATGGTATGGCAATTGCAAACTTATCACTCATGTATATTTTAACAGAACAAGAAGAATATCTCGAGGGTGCAAAACGTTGGATGTTAGCAGTCTCAAAATATCCACACTGGGGGAATGCCCATCTAGTAGATGTAGACTTATCAGCTGCTTGGATTCTTTTTGGATTAAGTATTGGATATGACTGGTTGAAAGATGACCTTTCAATAGAAGACTCTACATTAATAAAAGAAAAATTATTATTACAAGGTAATAGAATGTACGATTACAAAGTAAAAACAGAAGGAAAAGGTTGGTCCACTAATTATTGGCAAAATCATAATTGGATTAACCTAAATGGATTAGCTACTGCTGGATATGCTTTAGTTGAAGAAAACCCTAATTGTCAAGCGTGGATAGACTCAGCTAAAGATAACTTTGAAATTGTCTTTGAAGGCTTGCCGGAAGATGGAAGCTCTTACGAAGGAGTAGTCTACTGGCGTTATGGAGCGATGTGGTTATTTATTTATGGCCACTTGCTAAAAGAACGTGAAGGAATTGATTACTTCAAAGAATCTGGATTTTTAAAGAATACATTTGATTACCGTTTATACCAAGCAGCTCCAAATTTAGCAGAACAAATTCCTTTCGGTGATTGTCACGATCGCAACAGTGGACATTCAACGGCTATTTACTACAAGGTTGCAGCAGAATATGGAAATCCTTACGCACAGTATATGGGAGATGAAGTGGTAGATCACCTACTATATGAAGAAGCTTACAAGTCACAAGTTAAGCCAGGAATTTTACCAGAATCTTTCTTTGAATTAATCTTCTATGATCCAAAGGTAGAGAAAAAGGACTTTAAGGATTTACCATTAGTAAAAAAATTCGACGACTTAGGTTTAGTAGTCATTCGAGATTCATGGGAAAGAGATGCAACTCATTTCTCATTTAAATGTAGCCCTCCAGGGGGAGCAAAGCAGTGGGAACGCCTATGGAAGTTGAAAGAAGAAAAAGGGTATAACTCTTTTGGATTATCTCATCATCACCCAGATAACAACTCCTTTATTATGCATGCGAATGGAGAGTTTTTAGCAATAGATGAAGGGTATAACCGAAAATCAAAACTAGCTACTCATAACGGAGTATTAGTTGATGACGTTGGTTATCATGATGAAGGACAAAAGAACGTCTACAGTGAGTATTCTCAAGACATGGTCGGAAAATTGGAAGCGTTTGTCGATGAAAAAGAATTTGTTTATGTAGTTGGTGAAACGGCCAAAACATACCAAAAAGATCTAGAGATGCAAAAAGCAAAACGCCATATAATTTACCTTAAAGATGGTGTATTCATTATGATAGACGAACTAGCAAGTAGTAAAGAGCATACTTATTCTTGGTTGTTGCATACAGATACAAAAGCGAAAATAAGTCATCAAACTGAGAATAGTCAATTGTTGTCTTATAAAAATGCTGAAAGTAGCTTAGAAGTATATCAGTGGTCTAAACAACCAGCAACAACGACCCAAACGGATACTTATGTTAAAGAAGTAATGACAACCCAAGAACCAGATAATTATCGTGATATTACAATGAGAACTCTTGCATATAAAACAGAAACTCTTCAAAAAAATGGTCTTTTTATTTCTGTTTTCTGTCCGTTCTCTACTAATGAATCAAATCCGTTCAAAGTAACGATTAGTGAAAGTAATCAAGATATTAAGGTTCAAGTAGAAGGGGAAACTTCTAAATATGCTCTAGATTTACAGACAGATGATAAAGGGCAAATTACAATGGAGTTGGAAGTAAATAATCCTCAAGGACAACTACGAAAGGTATTGAGATAATGAAACGAATTCATGCTGATTATCGAACAATTGATTTGTTGATCCTTTCAATTTTAGCGATTGCTTGTGAGGTTACCAGTACAGTCTTACATCAGCGTTTTATTAATTCGGGATTTTACATGAGTTTTTCGTATTTAATTGTATTAATTGCTTTGATTAGATGGAAAGAAAGTGGAGTGGTCGTTAGTTTAGCACTCACGCTTCCTCTGATCTACTATTCACAGAATATTACAGTAGGATTGATTATTTATTATATCTTGACAAGTGGAAGTGTTATCGTCATTCCGTTTATCATGGAGAAAATAAAAAAAGTGATGAAACAAGAAGGATACATTTCGTATGGAATTGTATTTTACCTGGTAACATTACTTGCCAGAGGAATATTTAGTTTCTTAGTAGGATTATCCCCTATTGTAGCTATTCAGCAAACGATGTTGCAATTGAATTTTAGTGTATTAATTTCATGTTTAGTTTTACTTTTATTAAAAAATACAGAAGGACTCTTAGTTAATTTGGCTGATCATTATAAAATTGGCAAAGAGGTGGTGAAGTGATGGTTAAAGAACAGTCATGGAAAAGAAGATGGAGTTTAGTTAAAAAAGATTGGCGATTGTATGTTTTACTTTTGCCATTGGTCATTTGGTTCCTCATGTGGGCATACAAACCAATGGGTGGGCTACTCATCGCATTTAAGAATTATGATGCGGGTCTTGGAATTTTAAATAGTGATTTCGTAGGATTTTCAAACTTTAAAACATTAATGTTTGGGACCTATTCAGACCAATTTTGGTCAGCGTTTAGAAATACTTTTGTAATCAGTTTATACGGAATTGTTTTTGGTTTCCCAATTCCCATTTTCTTAGCGTTATTCATGAGTGAAATTAGACACAAAACGTATAGTAATGTGATGCAGACATTCTCGTATCTCCCTCACTTTTTATCAGAGGTAACAATTACTGGTTTAGTGATTACACTCGTTTATAACGGAGAAGTAAATACTGGAGTAATCGCAGAGTTATTAATTAACTTAGGCCTTATTTCAGAAAATACAAACTTGATTCAAGAAGCTAGTTATTTTAGACCACTATACATATTAACAGGAATTTGGAAAGAAGCAGGTTATAGTTCCATTGTTTATTTCGCAGCCATCATGGGGATTTCTCCTACATTATATGAAGCGTTAAAAGTAGATGGCGGTAATAAACTACAAGAAATTCGTTATGTGACGTTCCCTGGAATGGCTCCTACCTTAATCATTATGATTATTTTGAGAATTGGTACGATTCTAACAGTTGGTTACGAACGAATCATCTTACTATATAACGCCAATACATATTCTACCGCCGATGTGCTAAGTACTTTTGTTTATCGAGTTGGATTGGAAAGAGGAAACCAAGCATTAGGAGCTTCTGCAGATTTATTTAATGCAATTATTGCTTTCGCTTTGGTTATCGGAGCCAACTATATTAGTAGACAAGTATCAGAAACATCATTGTGGTAGTAGAAGGGACAAGTTATGGATCGATTAAATAGAAGTGAAAAAATATTTAGAGTACTTTCTTATATATTGGTAGGGGCTTTTGGCATCATGGCACTTTATCCAGTGGTCTATGCCTTCTCTGCTTCGATCAGTGGGAAGATGGCTTACGAATCGGGACAAGTTAGATTGTTCCCGAAAGATATTAATTTTTCAGTATATCAATTGTTATATGAAGATAAAGGTTTCTGGATTTCTTACATAAACACTCTCTTTTATACATTCTTTGGAACCGCTTGGAGTATGTTTATCTCTGTTACAGGGGCATACGCTCTATCTAAGAAAAAGTTATTATTCAGAAGACAGTTTAACTTCTTTGTAGTATTTACGATGTGGTTTACAGCAGGAATGATTCCTCAGTATTTAAACTATGTAAATATTGGAGTAGATAATCGTTGGGGAATTGTTGTTGCATTTGGAATACAAGCGTATAACATTATTTTATTGAGAAATACGTTTGAAGCAGTACCTTTAGAAATTGAAGAAGCGGCTACTGTTGACGGTGTAAAAGAATTTCAGCTGTTAACAAAAATATTTATTCCCATGTCCAAGGCCGGAATTGCTACCGTTACACTTTTCTACGCGACAAGTCGTTGGAATGGGTACTTCTGGGCACGAATTCTTTTAACAGATTCTAAAGAATTACCTGTTCAAGTGTACATGAGAATTTTAGTTGAAAACTATCAATCGATGTTTGATGATATGCCGGTAAACTTAGCTTATGCAGCAGATTCTTATGTGTATGCAATATTAGTTTGTTCGATTATTCCAGTATTACTAATTTATCCACACATTCAGAAATACTTTGCGAAGGGTGTAAACCTGGGAGGCGTCAAAGGATAAAAGGACTTTGAGTTAAAATGTAGAAATAAAAAAGACAAACAGAAACTGAGGAGGACAAAAATTGATTAATAAAAAAAGTATCACATTACTGTCAACCATGTTATTAATGGCAGGATGTAGTGGTGGATTGGATACAAATGGTTCAAAAGATTCAACAGTAGATAAAGGGTCTACAGAATCTACGCCGGTATCGAATGAAGATCTTGAGTACGCTTCTAATTTAAATATTAGTTACGCAGTAGGTAATAATCAACGTACATTGACTTATAACCAATCAACTCCACTAACAATGCCAGATGGTGATGTGGTTTCAACAGGAGACTTAAAACCAACATGGCAGTATATTCAAGATCAAATGGAATTTACGATTAAAGATGTTACCGTTCAAAACCAAACAGCTGAAGAAATGATTGAAATTGCTTCTGCTACAGGATTTAATAATGCAGCAATCTATGGTGGAGCTAAAGGTGATGCATTTATGCAGTACGGTGCAAAAGGTTATTTCGTAGACTTGAATGAAAAAATGGGTCAACTTCCAAACTTTAGTAAATATCTAGAAGAAAATCCAACAATTGCAGATGCCATTACTGCTTATGATGGTGGAATCTATTACATTCCTTACGTAGCTGAGATAGACAATTACGCTCGTGTTCTTCATGGTCGTGAAACTTGGGTTACAGCACTAGTTGATAGTAAAGATCAATTAGAAGAAGAAACAGCAACTTTATCTACTAGCTATAATGGATATTGGGATCGAAATAAAACAAATGTAGTTGATTTGCAAAATGAAAAAGCAGCAAGTGGAGAACTATCTCGAGATGACGCATTGGATACATTGTTATCTTATATAGAAGAAACATATCCTGAATTAGAAAAACCTTCTGATTTATTCTTAGGATCAGAAGCACAATATGATATGGATGAGCTAGTTGCACTATGGCGCGTGATGAAGTTATCACCAAATACCTTGTCTAAAGTAAGTACAGGTGAAGTAGTAAATGGAGCAATTATATCTCCATACTTTGTAAGAGACTCTAAAAACCGTCAAGATTACTTGCGTTTAATTTCATATTTTGGTGGACAACGAGTATACGGTAGTGACTCACAAGATTCGAAGTTTTATCTGAACGAAGATGGAGAGTTAACGTTCTCTCATAACGAAGATAAAATGGTAGAAGGCTATGAATATTTAAGTCAATTATATTCGGAAGGATTAGTTCACTCAGAATTTGCTGATTTAAATAACAAGGACAGTTTCCGTAATATTTTCTACGCACAAGATGACTATGATGATCAAAAACAATTTGGATTTATGACGTATGACTGGATTGCTTCAACAACAGCAGCGAACGAAGATGTTACTGCGATTCTACCCCCATTGACTACTCTAGGTTCAGACGATGAAATGATTCATTTCATTGAAAATACTCGTACAATTAAACCAGAGGGTTGGGCAGTTTCTTCTAAAGTAAGTGAAGAAGAAATCAATGCAGCTTTAAAATTAATGGATTACATGTTTAGTGAAGAAGGAAGCGTTGTTCAGAACTACGGTACTCCTGAAATGCTTGCTGAAGGAGAAACATTTACTGGTCCAGACGGAATCGACTATCCAAAATTTGGTGAGTGGATTTTCGAAACAGCAGATGAATTAAAAGATGGTGACATATCAGCATTCCTACGTGATTTTGTCGGATCTCTAATGCCATTAGGTTACCAAAAAGAAATTGGTTTTGAGTATCAGTATACCGTAAATAAAGGTGACGAATCTTGGGCAACTTATCAAGAGGCAGAAGTTATCACACCGAGCTACGGAGCAGATAAACCATTATTGCAATTAGTACCAACTGTTTTCTCTCTAAATGAACAAGAGCAAGCAAAATTGGATACAACTTCTATTGGTGAAACTGAAACAGACCAAACATATCTATTCATAACAGGTTCTGCAAATGGTCCACAAGAAGCGAAAGAAATTCAAGATCTATATTCTAAAGGTGGAATTGATACATATACAAGTATTTATCAATCTGCTTATGAAAGAATGACTGAATAAGAATAAGTAAAATTTAATAAAAATTGATACATATACAAGTGACAATGTCCACAGATAATCATGTTTGTAAGCTACAAAAGTTACAAACATGAGACTGTGAACATAAAATAAATACATATTATGAAATGTCATATGAATAAGTAAGTAGTAAGGAGAGAAGCTATGAATTTGGCAAAAGAAAGCTTGCCGCGAAAAATAATGTCACCAGTCTGGTTTTTGGTTGTAGTAGGCGTTATTTACTTTATCTATTCACTAGGTTTTATGACAGGATTCTATGATTATTTTTATGCTGGCACAAACGAAACCTATACGTTTTATAAAGAATTGCAAGTTGTTAATCACTTTATTTTTAGTACTTCACTAGTGATTATAGTGACTACAGGTTTTTGTTTACTTACTGGTATTGATCATAAAAGTCGTAACTGGTTATGGATAGGTGCTCTAAGTGCCGTGGCTATTTATCTAATTACAAGAGTTGTAACATTAATACAAACGATGCCATATTTCACTGATTGGCATAAAACATTGGATATAGGTACATTAGATACACGTCAAGATCCAACGGTTATGTTGCAATTAACATATATTATACCTGCAGTAGCAGTTGTTTTGATTGCGGTCATTGCTTGGAATAATTTTCGTAAACCAGCTAAAGAGGAGGCAATCGTATGAAAAAATCAGATGTTTATTATGAGGACAACGATTCAGCATATTCATTAATGATGCTTTTCATAGCTTTAAATGCTTTTGTCTCTTTATTTACATTAAACCATATGCGAGTTAGCTATGTAGTTGGTGTTTATGTATTACTAACCATTGCTATTTCTCTATTTAGTTTCTTAATAGCTGTTCGTTTAAGACTTTATCAAAAAAGTGGAATGGTAATGTGTGCTGCATTGTTGGCTGTTCAGTTGATTCGATGTTTCCTTTTACCAGAAGTTTCTAAATATTCTTTACTGATGCTGATATTGATGGTAATAAGTGTTGGTATATTAGGGTTAAGCTTATTGATTACCATCAAAAGTTCTCAGGATCGAGATAAATATATTGAGAAAAAATTAGCTGAGTATTATGCGTAAAGATTGGAGCAATTCAAATGATTGAATCAAAGTTATTTCACATCGTTAAATATATTATGATAGGTGTTGCTATTTTGGAGCTAGCCTTATCACAGGTTCACATTGAAGCGATTACGTTAATGTTTATTAGAGAAATCGGATTCTTTTTGTTCCTTTTCATCTTTGCTAGTTTAATTATGATAGCTATTTTAACTTCATTTAATGAATGGAGTACATCGAACGCCTTGACAACTTTACTCGCAGGGTTAGCTGCAGGTGGATCTGGTTTATATACAATCTTTTTGATTCTAAATGCTAGACAATCAGCTAGAGCAGTACCATTTGAGAATATTTCTACTTCTTTTATTCTGTTAGTAGTTGGTGTAAGTGTATTCTTGATAGGGACTGTGATTCTATTGATAACAGCTCAAAGAGATCATAAAGGTGAGATACATGGTAAAAAAACTATTTAATAAAATTGTTACCCCAAAAAACATTTCAAGGTTTATTCAATTTTGGGCTGCAGGTGCTATTTATTTCTTAGTTGCCTGGGGAACTAATATAGGTAGGACAGGATTAATCGATTTGGTTTTCTTTTTAGGTTTAGGAATTGGGATTATAGAGATGTTTGTTTTAAAACCAATTCTAGCTGAAATCAATGATGAGAAGCCTGCTTCTAGTTACATGGATAAAACCATTCTGCAAAAAAGTAAGGAACGACTGATTTACATTTTTAAAGCAATGTTTACTGTTGCTCTTGTAATGTTTACTTATTTTGTTATAAACAATCTATTACAGCGATTGTTATCTCTGCCTAGTGGTACAGCTGTTCTTTTAGGAGAGCCATTTCTCTTTGGCTTCTTGTATATGGTTTATGCCAGAACAATCGTAAAAGTTCAAATGAAAAGCAGGCTTAAAAGGAGTGTTGTATCTTAATGGATTTCTTTAGTACAAGTAAATTAGCGACTGCTCTAGAGGAGAAACCTCAGATGAAGTCAATGTTAAATCAATTAGAAAAAGAAGTAGATAGTTTTTATTCAACATTTAAAGATGATCCATCCAAAACGAGTGCTTGGGGTCATCACTATTTTTGTAAGGAAGACGGAAGTGTCCTAACTTATAACCCAGAAAATGAAAATGAACATCAATGTCCCTTGTGTGGTGAAGTTTATTCTTCTCCATTGTTAACAAGAGTGTGGCGTACGATATACAGAAATGAAGCAGCTCTTACAATTCTGAAAGCTGCAGTACTCTATAAATCAACAAATGATAAAAAGTATATGGATACATTAGTTTCTATATCTAGTTTTTACTTTAATTCCTACACAAAATTCAAACTTCATAATAAAGAAGATGAATTTTATGATGATTTATCTGATTTTGCATGGGGTTGCGGCAGAATTATGCCACAATGTTTGAATGAATCTATCTTCTTCATTCGAATCTTTACCGGTTTAGAATTGGTTAAAGAGGAATTACCAGAAGAATTATTGAAGAACATCAAGGAAGAGTTTAGTGAAGAGTTCTTTGCACTAGCTAATCCACAAGTAAACAAAGTTCATAATATATCATGCTGGTTAAATAGTGCGATTGGTGTAATTGGTTTGTTTAGTGAAAACAAGAAAATGATCGAGTTTGCATTTGATGGAACCTATAATATTAATCGACAACTAAGAGAAGGGGTTACTGAAGATGGATTCTGGTATGAAGGGTCCATTCACTATAATTTCTTTACTCTTGAGGGTGTATCTTATCTTGCGTTATTTGCACAACGTTACGAGCATTCATTTGAAGAAATGGATGTCATCAAGAAGATGTTAGTAGCAGCATACAACTATGCTTTTTCTAATCAAGAACTACCCAATCCGAATGATGGTTAGCCAAAACTGAATTTGAAAACCTACTCTTACATTTACGCTATTGGTGCCAAATTATTTGGTGAAAATAGTGAAGTGGGTAAATTATTTATAAAAATAATCTCGGCTACTTACGAGCGTGGAGAACTTCCATTATCGAAACCGTGTTATTTTGAAAATGATCTTTCATTGGAGCAATTACTATTTGTTCCTGAAATAAACAAAGTCGAAACAGTTGAGCCAAATAGACAATCCGTGGATATGGAAAAATCAAACTACGCATTATTGAAAAATGAACGGATTGATGTTTTCTATAAATACGGGCACAATGGTCCGTCACACGCTCACCCAGATAAAATGACCATTGAAGTAATGCTAAATGATCAAACACTAACACGTGATCTATCTAACTCTGGTTATGGATCAGTTGTATGTAATGAATGGCATCGTCGTAGCTCATCTCATAATACTGTAATGGTTGATGGACAAGACCAAACTTCATTTTTACCTGGTCAAAAACTGTCTTTCTCTGATACAAAAGTCAATGCAAAAGCAGAAGATGTATATGAAGGTGTAGATTTTGAACGTGAAATCTCTCTAAATGATCAAGGATTTAATGATTTATTCATGGTTAGTTCTAATAAGGAACATGTTTATGATAACTTCTTCCATGTAGAATCGACTCTACTTACAGATTTGAATGATCTGTTTACAGTTGTGAAAAATGCTGATTTAGGATACCAAGAAAATGGCTATAGTTATTTTAAAAATATTCAAGAATTAGTTCCGAAGAATGCTGAAGAAATGGTTACACTGACTTGGCAATTAGGAGAACAACAAGTAATAAGTACAATCAATCTTAAAGATAGTCAATTATTTATTGCAGATTCACCGAGCAATCCAATTTCAGAGTGGCGAACAAGTATAATCGTTAGACAAAAAAGTCAAAATGCCCGATTTGAAATGTCATGGATGATTCAACAATAGTGATGATGCAATTAATAAAAATATAATAGAAATAGGAGAATGTATACATGACAAAGTTAGCAATGATTACAGGTGGAACAACAGGAATAGGCTTAGCAACAGCTAAATCTCTAGGAGCACTAGGATATTCTATTATTCTTAATGGAATTGACAAAGAACAAGGAGCAGCAGCGGAAAAAGAGCTGAAAGATCTTGGCGTAACAGTAGATCTATACTATTTCAACGTGATGGAAGAAGAAGCTGTACTAGCAGGTTTTGAAGAAATCAAAGCGAAATATGATCACCTAGATGTATTAGTAAACTGTGCTGGCGGACTTGGCGGACGTTCCCGTTTCGAAGAAATGGAAACAAAATTCTACCGTGACGTACTAGCTTTAAACTTGGACAGTGTGTTCTTCGTAACACGTTCTGCTATTCCAATGCTTAAAAAGGGTGAAGATGCTTCTATTATTAACTTTGCATCTAACGCAGGATGGAATGCAGGTGGACCAGGAGCAGGAATGTACGGAACTTCTAAAGGAGCAGTTGTGACATTGACACGTGCAATGGCAAAAGACTTAGCGGAATATGGAATCCGTGTAAATGGAGTTTCACCAGGAACGATTGATACTGATTTCCACAAACAAATTAAAGAAACAAATATTGATGTATTCAACTCATGGAAGAACAATATTCTTCTGAAGAGATTGGGTCAACCTGAAGAGGTTGCAAGTGTAATAGACTTCCTAGTTGGACCAAAAGCTTCATTCCTAACAGGAGAAATTATTCAAGTTAATGGTGGACAAGACCTTATTTAAAGTTAACTAAAAATAAGAGGAGGCGATAGAAATATGGTTCAACATTATTATATGTCAGAAGATATGGTTACAGATGATTTAGGCGATGGTGTTACTAGACGTATCTTAGCATATGAAGATAATTTAATGGTTGTAGAAGTAATGTTTGAAGAAGGTTCCTTTGGTGCTATGCACAGCCATCCACATGAGCAGATTACGTACATTATTGAAGGTGAGTTCGAATTTGATATCGGTGGAGAAAAGAAAGTTTTGAAAGCAGGCGATTCAACTTATAAAGAGCCAGAAATTATTCATGGTGCTGTTTGCTTGAAAAAAGGAAAATTATTAGATATTTTCACACCACATAGAGAAGACTTCGTAGGAGGAGATAAATAAAATGACAAAGTTAGCGATGATTACAGGTGGAACAACAGGAATAGGTTTAGCAACAGCTAAATCTCTAGGTGCGCTAGGATATTCTATTATTCTTAATGGAATTGACAAAGAACAAGGAGCAGCAGCGGAAAAAGAGCTGAAAGATCTTGGCGTAACAGTAGATCTATACTATTTCAACGTGATGGAAGAAGAAGCTGTACTAGCAGGTTTTGAAGAAATCAAAGCGAAATATGATCACCTAGATGTATTAGTAAACTGTGCTGGCGGACTTGGCGGACGTTCCCGTTTCGAAGAAATGGAAACAAAATTCTACCGTGACGTACTAGCTTTAAACTTGGACAGTGTGTTCTTCGTAACACGTTCTGCTATTCCAATGCTTAAAAAGGGTGAAGATGCTTCTATTATTAACTTTGCATCTAACGCAGGATGGAATGCAGGTGGACCAGGAGCAGGAATGTACGGAACTTCTAAAGGAGCAGTTGTGACATTGACACGTGCAATGGCAAAAGACTTAGCGGAATATGGAATCCGTGTAAATGGAGTTTCACCAGGAACGATTGATACTGATTTCCACAAACAAATTAAAGAAACAAATATTGATGTATTCAACTCATGGAAGAACAATATTCTTCTGAAGAGATTGGGTCAACCTGAAGAGGTTGCAAGTGTAATTGATTTCCTAGTTGGACCAAAAGCTTCATTCCTAACAGGAGAAATTATTCAAGTTAATGGTGGACAAGACCTTATTTAAACCAACTAAAATGTTATATAGATTCGTATAGAAAGAATCACTGGTCATACATTACGTATCTAATATACGTATGATAAAATTAAATAGTTAAACATATATAGAAGACCTAGAACTATCTTTTTGATAGGAAAAGGTCTTCTAATAATGTTTAAAAAACAATTGAATTAAAGATTGAAGGAGAAAATATGAATGAAAAAGAAATATTAGAAGGGAATATAAATAAAACGATTATTAAAATTGCGAGTCCAGTAGCAGTAAATAATTTGTTTTTTGGTTTATATGGATTAGTAGATATCCTTTTTGTCTCACAAATTGGTGCTTTAGAACTTGCGACAATCGTTTTTATTCAACCAATTGAGAGTCTATTTGTAGCGATTGGTGATGGTTTAGCAATTGGAAGTACAAGTATGATTGGGAAAGAAATTGGTGCAGGTAGAAGTGGAAAACATATTATGCACCAATTGTTAATTTTAGCTTTTTTAATTGGAAGTATTTCAGCGTTGCTAGTTTTCTTGTTTACTCGTCCAATCCTTCTGCTATTTTCAATTGACCCAAGTTTACTTGAAATGGCGACAACCTATTTTCGAATTCTATCTTTTAATATTCTACTGTTATTTATGAATCGAGCTTACTATGGAATCAAACGTGCCCAAGGCGAAACAATGGGAATTACAGTAGTAAATACAACATCTATTATAGTAAAGTTAGTATTTCTTGTTGTAACTATTTTTGTTTTTGATTTAAAATTTGCAGGAGTCTTATTATCCACATTTATGGGTAATGCTGTTATAACCGGATTTGCACTTTATGATTTATTTATTAACAAAAGAATAGTTAGCAAAAAAGATCCTATTTTAATTAGATGGGATGAGATCAAGCAAATTCTTACGATCGGATTTCCTATTATGATTGAAAAATCTACGATGTCTTTTGGACAAATCATCGTAAACAAATATGCTTTAGCCTATGGCGTAGGCGTATTAACTGCATTTGGAATTACTAATCGTATTAACTCCGTTATCTTTTCTTTCTTAACAGGTTTTGGAACAGGTGTATCTATATTAGTAGCTCAAAATTTAGGGGCTAAAAATTATGAGCGTGTAAAGAAATTTGTTAATCAGAGTTTCATAATATCTTGTACACTTGCTTTTAGTACCATATCCATCCTCATTATATTTAGAACTCCTGTAGCAGCGTTATTTACAAATCAGGATTCTGAAGTTTTGAGACATACTGTCAACGCGATTACCGTCTATTCAGTCTCAGCAATTCCATGGGCAGCCATGCAAATTGTTATCGGGTATTTCCAAGGAACCGGACAAACAAAGTTTAACTTGATGATTAGTTTTTCGAGACTGTATGTATTTAGAATACCAATTATTTTTATTCTTACACAAATTTCTAGTTTAGGTGAATATAGTGTATGGTTAGGGATGTTGATTAGTAATACGTTAGTAGCTATTTTTGGATATTTCTTTCTACGAAAAAAACAAATGGAACTATTAAATCAAGAATATAAATTATGATGCATTTCTATTTATGAAGTAAACGTGGATCAAAATTGATATAATTGAATATTGACATAGATAAGGCTCCTGAAAAAGAGGATTGCCATTCATTCATCAAAGATATTGGTGAAAATTACATATAATGATCATTGTATTTTAGGAGGCTATTATGTTTCAAAATTCATTTTATGGGCGTTTAGACAAGAAGGCACAATATATAATTGGCGTTAGCTTTTTTATGTTTTTTGTTAATGGATTATATGGAATGCTTTTTGGTTCGCTCTTACCGATACTTAGTGATAAGTATCAATTAGATGACACTGTTAGTGGTTTACTTGTTTCAGGACAACAAATTGGGAACTTAGTAGCAGGTTTTCTAAGTGGGATTGTTCCCTTATACTTAGGTCTGAAAAAATCAGTGGTTGTGTTAGGAAGTTTTGTAATCATTGGTTTTATTATTTTAATTAGTGGAGTAGGTCATGCATTTTTCTTGTTTCTCGCTTTTTTCTTCGTTGGGATCAGTCGAGGAAGTGTTTCAAACTTCACAAATAAAACAGTAAATGACGTTTCTAATAGTAGCCCGCAAGCTCTAAACCTTATGCATGCTATCTTTGCAATTGGAGCATTGATTTCACCATTTTTATTGACTTTAACAATGGCAAATGTGGGTGGTGAAGGTTGGAAATTAATATTAATTATGATTATTGTTTTTATTATTCTTTCACAAATCTTCTTTTCAAAAGCAGATATTGATGTACAAGTACTACCGAAAGAAAAACGGAAAATTTCATTTGAATTTTTAAAAGATAGTCTATTTTGGGTTATTATTGCTATTTTGTTTTTCTATATGTGTAGTGAAGCTGCAATAACAGGTTGGTTAGTGAAGTTTTTTGTAGATACGAATGTTTTGGTTCTAGAAAAAGCTCAGCTACTTTCCAGTTTTCTATGGCTAGGTATTTTAATTGGTCGAGTATACTGCTCTATAGTGAGTGGGAAAATGTCTAGAAAAAGATTGTTGATTGGTATCAGCTTAGGTATGTTTGTTTCCTTTGTAGCTCTGATTTATAGTCAAACTACTCTAACAGTTATTCTCTCTTCATTGGCTCTTGGAGCAACGATGGGAGGGATTTATCCAACTGCTGTAACTTTAGCTGGAGTGTCCATCAAACAATACCCGATGGCTATGGGATGGATTTTAGTCACAGGAGGAATTGGAGCAACTGTTGCACCTACCTTTGTAGGAGTTTTATCTGATCACTTTGATTTGTTTTTCGGAATGCAAAGTATTATTATCATGATTGGATTGATGATTGTAAGTATAGCGACATATATAGTGATTGAACGAAAAAGAGTTATTTCTGAGGTTAAAATTTAATAGATAATAAGAAAGTGAGAAATGTTCTAAAGAACTTCTTACTTTCTTTTTTTGTGTGAATAGATATTTTTGTGTCAAACAAGATAGAACGGGCGGCGTTATAAAAACCAGTTAATTGTAACGGGTGTTAGTAAAACCCATCTATAGATACAGTTATAGACTTTGAAAAAGTACTTTAGCGTTGTAAATACAGGTAGAACGTATAAAACGGATTGGTTTTTTTGTAATAAAAATATAGCATCTATGATAATTAAAAATTGAAAAATTAGTTTTTCTTCATTTAGTTGTAAAACAAGTTTTTGTCCCATATAATGAAAGTAGAAATTAAATACTGAATAATAGGTTAACATCATTAAGTGATGTCAATAAAAGGAAAGTTCGGTTCAAATCCGACGCGGTACCGCCACTGTAAGTGCGAGTTTTCTATTATTATGCCACTGTCATCAAGATGGGAAGGCAATAGAAAGCAAAAACCACAAGCCAGGATATCTGCCTATTTTCTACCATTCCAACTACGAGTATAGGGAGGTGTGTATGCAAATGAATTATTTCGTTTGCATGTTCATAAAACGCTTACATGCATCTCGTTAAAAGAGGTGTATTTTTTTGATTTAAGTTTTGGTTATTATATTGAAAAGAATAAATAAAGTAATAGGAGTGTACAAATGAACAAAAAGTTAAGAAAAATCAGTATTTTAATACTTTCTTTTTTATTTACATTAGGCAGTGTTATTGGGTTCATTCCCCAAGAAACGTTAGCAGCCACGTTAGATCATGCTGTAACTGTTCAAGCAACAGATAGTGAAGGGAATAAAGTTCTTCCTTTAACAGCTGTAAAAGTTGAAGAAGGGGCTACTGCTTATGATGCATTAATTTCAGCGGCTGAAAAGCAGGGAGTTGAAGTGGCTACTACTGAATTTGATGGTGGTTTAGGTCAATTCGTTGAAGCAATTGGAAATGTTGAAGGGGACGGTATAAACAATTATTGGTCTTTCCTTACACAAGGGGAGTATTCTCAAGTAGGTGTTTCCAATTACAAAATCAGTCATGGAGATAACTTAAACTTTGTATTGATATCTATGAATCCTGAAGAAAATGATCCAGATATTTCAGTTACCGTTTCAGCAAAAGATTTAAATGGTAATTTGGTAATGCCAGAAACTAATGTTTCATTAGATGCAAGAAGTTCTGCTTATGACGCCCTTTATCAAGCAGCATCTAGTAATTCATTAAAATTAAATGTAGCGGTAGATGAAACGTACTTCACTTACATCAATAATATTGGAAATCAAACACTAGGTGAGTTTGATTATTGGAATTTATCAGTAAATAATAAAGTATCTGAAAATGGAGTAATTACCACTTTATTGAACGATGGAGATCATATTCAATTGGAAATTCAAAATTTTTCAGACTCAGAAAATCCAGAAGAACCAGAAAATCCAGAAGAACCAGAAAATCCTGGAGAGTCAACAGATCCCGAGGAACCACAAAGTCCTGGAGAGCCAACGGATCCGGTAGATCCAGTAGATCCAACAAGTCCAGAAACTCCCAATCAAGTAGATATTGCAGCTCAGATTCAAGGAGTTTTAAACTATATTGATTCAAATGACACCACTTTTGAGTACTTTAGTGAGTGGTGGATCTGGAGTTTAGCTCATGTTACTGATTTTGAGATTCCAACAAGCTACCTGGATTCTATTGAAACAGTACTAAAAGAAAAAGATGGAAAATTAAATGGTCTAGAGCTTCAAAAAGTAATCATTTCATTATCTTTACAAGGAATAGATGCTACTGACGTAGCTGGATATAATTTAGTTGATAATATGTTAGAGCAAGAAAGTACGTTAATCAATAATTATATCTATACGTTAATCGCGCTAGATAGCAATGATTATGAAGTCACAGAAGGAACACGAGAAGCTTTAATTGATGGGATATTGAGTAAAGAATTAGAAGGTGGAGCTTGGTCATTTTTCGGAAATACACCAAGTATGGATATTACTGGAATGGCCCTATCAGCGTTAGCGCCATACCAAGACCGCGCGGATGTAAAAACAGCCATAGATCGTGCCGTAACAGTTATGTCAACGATGCAACAAGAAAATGGTGGTTTCTTTGACTCATGGAATGGGGGAGATTCAAGTGAATCCATTTCCCAAGCAATCATTGGCTTGACTTCTGTAGGAATTGATCCAACAAGTGAAGCATTCACAAAGCCAGGTGGAAACTTGCTGGAACACTTATTAGAATTTAAACAAGAAGACGAAGGATATGCTCATGTTATTAAAGATGGAAAATCAAATGGCATGGCTACGCAACAAGCATTACAAGCACTTGTAGCTTATGAAAAATTTGTAGGAGGAACAGGGTCAATTTATCAGAATCCAAATCCTACCGAAGTTCCAACGGACCCAGTAGCCCCAAGTCAAGTAGATATTGCAGCTCAAATTCAAGGAGTTCTAAATTATATTGATTCTAACGATATCACGTTTGAGTACTTTAGTGAGTGGTGGATTTGGAGTCTTGCACATGTTACTGATTTCGAGATTCCAACAAGTTACCTGGATTCTATTGAAACAGTACTGAAAGAAAATGACGGAAAGCTGAATAGCTTAAACCTTCAAAAAGTTATCATCTCTTTGTCTTTACAAGGGAAAGATGCGACTAACTTTGCTGGATACAATTTAATTGAAAATATGTTAGAACAAGAAAGCACACTTATCAATAATTACATCTATACGTTAATTGCCTTGGATAGTAATGACTATGAAGTCACAGAAGGAACACGCGAAACTTTAATTGATGGAATATTGAAAAATCAATTAGCAGATGGAGGCTGGTCATTTTTCGGAAATACTCCTAGCATGGACATCACTGGAATGGCTTTATCGGCGTTAGCACCTTACCAAGACCGCGCGGATGTAAAAACGGCAATAGATCGTGCTGTAACGGTTATGTCAACCATGCAACAAGAGAATGGTGGCTTCTTTGATACATGGAATGGGGGAGATTCAAGTGAGTCTATTTCCCAAGCTATTGTTGGACTAGCTTCTGTAGGAATTGACCCAACAAGTGAAGCATTTACAAAACCAGGTGGAAACTTGCTGGAACACTTATTAGAATTTAAACAAGAAGACGAAGGATATGCTCATGTTATTAAAGATGGAAAATCAAATGGCATGGCTACGCAACAAGCATTACTAGCCTTTGTAGCTTATGAAAAATTTGTGGGAGGAACAGGATCAATTTATCAGAATCCAAATCCTACCGAAGTTCCAACGGACCCAGTAGACCCAGTAGACCCAGTAGACCCAGTAGATCCAGTAGATCCAACAGACCCAGTGGACCCAGTAGATCCAGTAGATCCAACGGACCCAGTGGACCCAACAGATCCAGTAGATCCAACGGACCCAGTGGACCCAACGGATCCAGTAGATCCAACAGACCCAGTGGACCCAACAGATCCAGTAGATCCAACGGACCCAGTGGACCCAACAGATCCAGTAGATCCAACAGACCCATTGGACCCAACAGATCCAGTAGATCCAACAGATCCAGTAGATCCAACAGACCCATTGGACCCAACAGATCCAGTAGATCCAACAGACCCAGTAGATCCAAGCAATACTAATGAAAAAAATAATGCGAATCATTCTGAAGAAAAATTACCAGATACAGGATTAGAAGAAAGTAACGTGGCAATATTAGGATTACTAACCATTACAATGGGATCCATAATTATCTATGTAAATAGAAAGAAACATACTAAAATTTAAAAACTCTATATAAATAAAAAGTATTCCTTTTGATATCTCCTTCCCTTACGCATTAAGTGGTGAACGTTCCTTTCCCACTTGATGCGTATAGGTGTTTGTTGATTCAATCTGGGATTAAATTTTATTCAAAATTAAAATAATGACTAGATTCAAAATAATATTAGAAAAAGGAGAAAAGTAATGAAATCAAAACGAAATCTCTCCATATTTATAGCATTGATTTTCGTTCTCTTACTGGCCGTCGGTATTAAAGCAGTAAATTCGGATTCAAGTAATAATAAAAAAGAAATAGCTTTTTCTGAAAGTAGCTCTTTTTCATTATCATCCAACAATGAAGAACCAAATACTTCTAAAGATGATAAAAAGAAAACAAGTTCAAAGACCGCTAGGAAAGAGTCTGATAAAAAATCATCAGAAGAAAGTAGTAAAAGTAGCCTAGAAAAAGAGAGTAATTCTTCAAATATTATTAAAGATAACAAGTCTATAAGTAAAGAATCAGAAAAAACAGAAAAAAATGATACCACTATTAAAAAGATAGAAAAACCAAATGAAGAATCTATAAAATCAGATTTGGATTATTCATCATCTAACTCTCCACAAAGTCAAAAGAAAGAGCAAAAAGAAAGTAAACCTTCTGAGAAACCAGTCCAACCCACTCCTCCTAAAGTAGAGGAAGAAGTTGAAGAAATGACTCCGCCTGTTGAAACACCAGTAGCTCCTGTAGAAACCACAGAAGCTCCTGTTGAAAAGCCAGAAGAGGTGCCTGAAGTAGTAATTCCTGTAGAAACGGTTACGGTTTCTGTTACGAGTGATCCTTCCGTTAAAGGGACGATTCTAAATAATACGGCAGTGGAGTACAGCGAGGGAGATACAGCTCTAGATGTTACTCTTCGAATCTTTAAACAGAATGGTATTCAATATGAAATAACTGGTTCTGGTAGTTCTGCATATATGCGTGGAATTGCTAATTTGTACGAATTTGATGAGGGTGAGTTAAGTGGATGGCACATACGTGTAAACGGAAAGATGATTGATCGAAGCGCGGGTGCTTACGCTGTGGAACCTGGAGATTCTGTTAATTGGAATTATACGAAAAATTATTTAGAGGATTCTGGAGATTGGTAAGAGGAATCCGCTCTACCCACCCATTTGTTTTGTTGATTTATTTTGTAGGAACAGTAACAGGAATCATGTTATATCAGCATCCCATCTTTTTAATGATATCTTTTCTTTTAATCATACTATTCAATATGATGCTAGATAAGGGAAGAGAATTAAAAAAATGGACTACACTCATGATCACTATGGGATTGTTTACATTTGTACTAACACCTTTATTTAATCAACGAGGAAACCATATTTTATTTTACTTATTTAATAAACAAATTATGCTAGAAGCAATCATTCAAGGAGCAATGATTGCTCTAACGCTAGTAGGGATTTTGGCTTTGTTTGTAACATTTAATATATTATTTACAACAGATAAATTTCTATTCGTCTTTTCAAAATTTAGTCAACAATGGACACTGCTGATTATGTTAGCCATGCGTTTTGTTCCACTTTTAAGAAGGAAGATTAATGACATGCAAGATATGCAATCTGTAAAAGGATTATCGATAAAAGAAGGAAACATCCGCCAGCGAGCTAAAAATGGAATGCAATTACTACAAATGTTATTGAGCGGATCTTTAGAGGATTCGATTCAAGCAGCCGACTCAATGACAGCTAGAGGATATGGTACAGGGAGAAGGAGTCACTACCACGCATTTCAAATGCAACGCCGAGACTATCTAGCTTTACTGTTTCTTTTAACTAGTGGTGTTATGCTATTCTACGGATGGAGAACTCAAATAGGTGTTCTCGAATTGCTCCCTCAATTAGAACCGTTCTGGCAAGGTGGATTTCAAAATATATTAATGGTGATTTGGGTTCTCTTTATTGGGTTTCCCATAGTAATGGAAGGAAGGGAAGTTATTAAGTGGAAATTATATCAACTAGAGGAATCTGCTTCTCTTACCCAGAAGAAAAGCAACGTGCACTAAATGACCTCACTTTTTCTGTTGAAAAAGGAGAGTTTATTGTTCTTTGTGGCTCATCCGGGAGTGGGAAGTCCACTCTATTACGTTTGTTGAAAATGGATATAGCTCCTCATGGTGAAACAGAAGGAGAAATGATCTATAAATCTCAGCCAATGAGTAATCATACACCATTGATTCGAGCAAAAGAAATTGGAATGGTATTTCAAAATCCGGACAATCAAATTGTGATGGATACAGTAATGGATGAATTATTATTTGGATTAGAAAATATGGGATTTACAACAGGAGAAATGCGAAAAAAAGTTGCCGAAATGGTTCACTTTTTTGATTTAGGTGATTTACTAACAAAAAAAACGGATGAATTATCAGGAGGACAAAAGCAATTAATTAACTTGGCTTCAGTGTTACTACTGGATCCTGATATTCTTTTGTTGGATGAACCAACAGGTCAACTCGATCCAATAGCGGCTAAAGAATTCATTTCAACGCTAGCTCGTTTAAATGACGAATTTGGGATTACCGTTATCATAGCTGAACATCGCTTGGAGGAGCTCTTTTCCGTAGCCGATAAAGTAATGGTTTTAGACCAAGGGAATTTGGTTCATTTTGGAGAAACAAAAAAAATTGTAGGAAAACTTGCGAATGATACCCTTTTAAAAAGTTATCTCCCTAATGCCGCTCGACTATATTTAACGTATAGTAATCATATCAATGAAGAAGAAATACCGTTAAGTGTAAAAGAAGCGAAGCAATGGTTAGAACAAAAAACGATTCTAGAAAGTGATTTTCAAACTGAGAATATCGAAAAAGAAAAGAATAATATCTTGGAGTTAAAGGAAATAGATTATCAATATGATCCTTATTCTCCATTGGTTCTGAATAATTTATCGGTTTCTTTTCGTGCAGGTGAAATTCATGCCATTCTCGGAGCAAATGGAACCGGGAAGTCTACTTTATTAAAGGTTATGAATGGTATTTTAAAATCTCAACACGGTAGTATGAAAGTAGATGGAAAGAAACAAAAGAAAATGGATCCTCGAGTAATGGGCTACTTACCACAAAATCCGGAATTATTTTTTTTACAAGATAGCCTATGGAAAGAATACATGATGATTACGAAAGCATTTGAGGTACCTCATGCGGAAGAACATATTACTCAATTACTACAAAAATTTAATCTAGAGCCTTTTAAACATCGTCACCCTTATGATTTGAGTGGAGGTCAATTACAAAAAGCAGCTTTGATTGGAACATTGCTTTTGAACCCTCGCATTTTGTTAATTGATGAGCCAACAAAGGGACTAGATCCTGATTCTAAAGTTCAGCTGGAACAGTTATTACGTAAGTTAGCTGAAGTAGAAGGTATGACGATTATTATGGTTACACATGATGTTGAGTTTGCTTCTGTTACTGCCAATCGATGCAGTATGATTTTTCAAGGACAGATTACAATTACAGAAAATACTCGTGACTTCTTTCAAGGCAATATGTATTATACAACAGTGATGAATCGGATTACTCGTAAGCTACCTATTCCACAAGTGATTACAATCAAGGAGGCACAAAAAAAATGGCTCGTTCAAAACAAATCTTGATTGGTATAACGACTGTTATCTTTGTTGGATTACTTGCATTCCCTATGTGGATTCAACAGCATTATCTAGCTTTTAGTTTATTATTAATGGCTGCTTCATTTGTTCCGTTTATGATTCGTTTTTCACATCAGAAACTAACCAGTCGGGAATTAGTTATGCTAGCGATTTTAGGAGCGATTGCTTCGGTTAGTCGTGTGCCATTTGCTTCGTTACCTAGTGTCCAGCCGTCTACTTTTGTTGTGATTGTTTCTGGAATAGTATTAGGACCGCAGAGTGGTTTTGTCATCGGTACGTTAACAGCCATTGTATCTAATTTATTCCTGGGACAAGGTCCTTGGACACCTTGGCAAATGTTTGCCTGGGGAATGATTGGGCTCTTAGCCGGCTTGTTCCGAAATAAATGGATCATGAAAAATATAGTAGGTAGGTGTATCTACGGATTTATAATGGGATTTTTCTTTGGTTGGTTGATGAATTTGTGGGTCATTCTTGGGCTGGGTTTAACATTTAGTTGGGAAGTAATTGCTCTTTATTACACATCTAGCTTTTTCTTTGATCTTGCCCATGCGCTATCAAACGTCTTTTTCATCTTGCTATTTAGTAATTCATGGATTAAAATTTTGAATCGATTTAAATTAAAGTATGGATTATTTTCTACTATTCATTAAAAGTTGTCTAAATGGCAGCTTTTTTATTTAAAAAACTTTTGACTAAATGACGTCAATTAGTATATAATTACATTGCTTCTGGAAAATAAGAAAGAGGAGGATCGGGTAATTTATCAGGATAGCGCCAGGCTTAAAAAGAGATTTCAGTTTTTTTAAGTGACGAGGATTGAGTGAATCGAATGATTCGGCGGATCACTCAAGGTTTGTGTAATCTACAGAGTAAGGTAAAAAAAGATGGAACCATGTGAACTGTTTCATTTTAACAAAAACTTACTCCCACACCTAGAAGCAATCAAAAATAGAAGTGAGGATTTTTATTATGTGTGGAATAGTGGGATATATCGGTGAAGATGCGGTACAAGAAGTATTAATGTATGGTCTAGAAAAATTAGAGTATCGTGGTTATGATTCAGCAGGGATTTTTATTTTTGATCAAAAAAATCAAGGTCATTTATTTAAAGAAAAAGGAAATATTGCTCATCTACGAAAACACATTGATTTTAATATTCCTGCAAACGTAGGGATTGGGCACACACGCTGGGCTACACATGGTGTTCCAAGCGTTATGAACGCTCATCCACATCAGTCCGCAGATGGCCGTTTTACTCTTGTTCATAATGGAGTAATTGAAAATTATCTTGAAATTAAAGATACATACCTAGGTAATATAGAAGGAAAAGGAAATACGGATAGTGAGATAGTGGTTCAATTAATCGCACGACTTGCAGACAAACAAAATCTTTCTGGAAAAGAAGCTTTTCGTGAAGCATTAAAAATAGTAAAAGGTTCTTACGCATTTGCATTGTTAGACGCAAACACTCCTAATGTCTTATACGCAGCAAAAAATAAAAGCCCACTATTAATCGGTTTGGGTGAAGATTTCAATGTAGTTGTCAGTGATGCCATGGCTTCTCTGCAACAAACCAATCAGTATGTAGAGATTGAAGATGGGGAAATGATTACTTTAACTAAAGATTCTGTAGTAATAGAGACTATTGATGGAGAAAAAGTAATTCGAGACTCTTATCAAGCTGAATTAGATGCATCTGATTTTGAAAAAGGTACACATTCTTCTTATATGATTAAAGAAATAGAAGAACAGGCAGCTGTCATTAGAAAGATTGTTCAACACTACCAAGATGCAGAAGGAAAGCTTTCTATTCCAACTAAACTAAGAAAAAATTTGATGGATGCAGATCGGATTCATATCGTAGCTTGTGGAACGAGTTATAACGCTGGTTGGGTGGGTAAACCACTTTTAGAAAACATTGCAGAGATTCCAGTAGAAGTACATCTTTCTAGTGAGTTTTCTTATGCCCCACCATTAATTTCTGGAAAGCCATTCTTTATTTTTCTAACCCAATCTGGAGAAACAGCAGACAGTCGTCAAGTTCTAAAAATGATAAGAAAATGGGATTACCCAACGTTAACAATTACAAATGTTGCTGGTTCAACTTTATCAAGAGAAGCGAATGATACCTTATTACTTCATGCAGGACCAGAAATTGCAGTAGCCTCGACCAAGGCCTATACTGCACAAATAACTGTTTTAGCGGTAGTAGCAGATGTTCTTGCTAGAGAAAAAGGCTTAGAAAAGAAAATCAACATGATTCCAGAATTAGGGATTGCAGCTAATGCTATTGAAACAATTATTAATGAAAAAAATCGGATATCAGAACTAGCTAATTTATATTTAGAAGATACAAGAAATGCATTCTACATAGGTAGAGGATTGGATTATTTCGTTTCTATGGAATCAGCTTTAAAATTAAAAGAGATTTCTTATATTCAAACAGAAGGATTTGCAGCTGGTGAATTAAAGCATGGTACAATTGCTTTAGTAGAAGAAGGAACACCCGTTTTAGCGTTTATTACGCAAGAGTCTAGTGCGAATCATACGAGAGGAAATATAGAAGAAGTACGTTCTCGTGGAGCAAAAACGTGTGTGATCGCTATGGAAGGGTTGGCACTGAAAACGGATCAATTTATTTTACCAAAAACCCATCCAATCTTAGCTCCATTAGTTGCTGTTATACCAGGGCAGTTATTAGCTTACTATGCTACGTTACAACGCGGTTATGATGTAGATAAACCAAGAAATTTAGCTAAATCAGTAACAGTTGAATAAACTGATAGAATTTAAAATAGTTCTATACAATATATATAGTATAATAGAATGATAGACAATAATAATTTTTTATCGATCATGGATTATACATAAAATATAGAAATTGTATTTAGAATAAGAAAGGAGTGCTAAAATGAAAATTTTAAAATTTAAAGATAATCGAGTTCGGCGAAATTATACTGGCGGAAAGGGAATAGACGAATTAAAGAATCGAACTCCCGCAAAGGATTCCGAGCAGCCCGAAGAGTGGATTGCCTCAACCGTGGAAGCTAATAACAAAGGATTATTAGAAGTGGAAAAAGAAGGGATTTCTCACGTCGTCCATCATCAATCCTTTATTGAAATGATTGAACGGGACCCAATTTCCTATTTGGGCTCCAAACATTACGAACAATATGGTTTAAATTTAGGGTTTTTAATTAAACTTTTGGATTCGTCTATGCGATTGCATACGCAGGCTCATCCTACTCGCGAATTTGCAAAGGACTTTATGAATTCAGACTGGGGAAAATTTGAAGCCTATTACATCTTAAAAATAAGAGATAGTGAAAAAGGGTACATTCGTTTAGGTTTTCAACAGGCTCCTACAAAAGAAGAATGGAAGGAAATTATTCAGAGTCAAGATTTAGAAAAAATGGATCAATGTTTTGAAGAAATACCTATTCAACAAGGTGATATCGTATATATTCCTGGTGGTGTTCCTCATGCAATTGGTGAAAATGTCTTGATGGTTGAAATTATGGAGCCTTCCGATTTAGTTGTGCGTTGCGAGTTTGAAAGAGAAGGTATTGTCGTTCCGGAAGGCGCGAGATTTATGGGGAAAGATTTAGATTTTTGTTTGGATATTTTTGATTATGAAGAGTATTCTGTAGAAGATGTTCAACAAAAATTTTTCTTAGAAAAAGAAAAGCTTTTAGAAGAATCCAATTTTACAGTTGATCGATTAGTTCCAGCAAGTATAGCTCGTTCTTTTGAAGTCTTTTCTGTAAAAATAAAAAATAAAAAAACAATTCAATTAGATGAAAAATTTTATGCAGGACTTTGTGTTGAAGGAGCTATAAAAATAGTAAGTGATCAAGAAGAACTAGAGATTCAACAAGGAGAGTCATTTTTTATTTCCTCAATGACATCAACGATTGAAGTTGAATCATTAAATAACTCTTATTCAGAACTTTGTGTGGTTTCTAATGTTTTAACTAAGGAATAAGAAAAAGTAAAAAATACACTTTTGAGGATCGCTACAGGCGATACCTTTACGAGTGTATTTTTTATTTTTTGTTTAAAAGATAAAATTGTTTATATTAAAAAAAGGTTATAATTAGATTAGAAACAACAGAAAGGGTGTTCACAATGACAGAGAAGAAAAAGAAAATTGTAGCCCTAACCGCTTGTCCAGTTGGAATTGCTCATACGTATATGGCAGCAGAAAATTTACAAAAGGCAGCAGATGCAATGGGAGTCGATATGAAAGTCGAAACCCATGGGTCAATTGGAGTAGAAAATGAATTAACAGCTCAAGAGATTGAAGAAGCCGATGGAATTATTATTGCTTCTGATACTGGCTTAGATAAAACAAGATTTGAAGGAAAAAAACTTGTGAACGTTGGAGTTCAAGAAGGAATTCGAAATCCTGAACAATTAATTGAAAAAATTATTTCTGGTAATGCAAATGTATAGGCTCTTTGTCAAGAAGTGTTGATATTGAATTTTTGAGCTTTTATGAAGAGTACCTTTCACAATGTTTTATAGCAGTAGCTGGGGAACTATTTGGTTCCTAAGCTGCTGTTTTTATGTCCAGTAATTTATATTCAATGAAAATGCGATTACGGAAATTATAGAAATTTCGATATCCATAGGCAGTTCGTTTAATGACTTTGATTTTATTGTTGATCCCTTCGACTAATCCATTGGAATACTGATAGGTTAAGGCATTTACAATAGCTGTTTCTGATTTACGGAAGGTCTTTAATGCTTGTTCCATTTTAGCTGTTAGATGATTCTTTTTTTCATGTATATAGGCAGTGAAGAGTTCGGGTTTTCGATAATTTGTCATAAAAAGAATCGTTTGATATACATCATAATTTTGTTTAAGACCTTCATCCAGTGATAAAAGATACTGAACGATGCCTCGCTCTGTTTTAGAATCCTTGAATAGCGTTTGGTAGGAGTATTCCGTCGCAGATAAATCTTCTTCCCTTTTTAGAAGAAGTTTCCAATACCTTTTCAGTTTGGTGTAATCGCGTTTATCCTTCAGATCACTAGACTTTTTTAAGGTATTCATGAAAGAAATCCGTGCTATATTGAACGCACGGTTTACTTGTGTGACAATATGGAATCGGTCAATGATGAGATCGGCGTTTGGGAAAATCGCTTGAAAAAGAGATTGATAAGGACCATAGAGGTCCACCACAACTGTCTTTACTTTAGCACGTTGTTCTTTAGGAAAGCGCATGAAATAATCGATAATCGATTTGTTTCTACGGTCTTCTAGAATATCGAATATTTTTTTCTGATCGGAATCACAAATGATTAAACTCATGGCCCCGGCCGCATTTTTGACACTCTTGAATTCATCAATGGCCAGATTGTCAGGCAGAAATTGATAGGTTTGGCGAAACGTATCATAAAAGGATTCAAAGACACGTTTGACTGTGTGGTTAGAAACCCGATGTATTTGTGCAATGTCCTTTTCGGACATGTTTCGCGTCCCATTCACCGCGATAGAGCGTTTAACATCTTCTGAGATATGACAACGTTTCTTGACGACACTTGTTTCTGCAATAAAGGTTTTCCCACACTCTCGACACAAGAAACGTTGTTTCTTCAAATTTAAATAAGTCGGGTAGCCAGCGGTATCTAAAAGCAGTGGACGTGTTGTTTTCAAGCCATTTTTAACAATCGACTTCTGATTTACACACCCACATCGGACACATGCTTTTGGTGTGTAAGTAAGCGTTGCTGAGAGAACGTGACAGTGAAGGCCGTTGGCCACTTCTTCTTTCAAGCAATTTTCTTTCTGGATAATAATATGTTCATCTTTAATTCCTAGTAATGTTCGTATAGAATGAGTATGAGACAAATGAATTTCCTCCTTTAGATAAAGACTCGATACCTTCATTCTAACGGAAAAATTCATTTGTCTCTTTGTGTTTTTTCACAAGTACAAAATAATCTATCAACACTTAATATTCTAGAGCCAATAAATATACCAACAAAAAGTTTCTGGTTTTTAAGAGCTTTTTGTTGGTATTTTATTTTGTCTTTTAGACATCCATTAGAACATTCTAGTATACTAAAAAGAAAAGAAAAAAGGTGGGCACATTATGCTTTTTAGTAAAATTCATCATGTAGCTATTATTGCTAGTGATTATGAAAAGTCCAAACATTTTTACACTGAAATATTAGAATTACCCATTATTCGAGAAATTTATCGAGTAGAACGTGATTCATATAAGTTGGATCTAAAAATTGGAGACAGTGAGATTGAACTATTCTCATTTCCGAATCCACCGAAAAGAAAAACGGGCCCGGAAGCGGTTGGATTAAGACACCTATGTTTAACTACAGAAAATGTTGAGGTAACTGTAGAAAAGTTGGAAAAGAGAGGAATTGTATGTGAGCCAATTCGCATAGATGAATCTACAAATACTCCATATACCTTCTTTAAAGATCCAGATGGATTGCCAATTGAACTAAAAGAATAACTTATTATTCTCACGTTGACGATACCGAAAGAAAAAAGTATACTTGAAATAATAAGTAAACATTAGGTAAATGTTTATCTACTGTTTAAATGGGAGAGAAGCAGAAAATGGCAACTTTAAAAGATATCGCAAAACGAGCAAATGTTTCTACAGCTACTGTTTCTCGTGTTTTAAATGAAGATGAAACTCTTTCAGTAGGTGATGATACACGTAAAAGAATCTTAGATGCTGCAGAAGAATTAGATTACAAAAAATATAAAACAAAAAAATTTTCTAAGAAAATACTACTTCTTCAATGGTATACACCGGAGGAAGAATTAGACGATTTATACTATCAAGCAATTCGATTAGGTGCAGAGCAACGAATTACTGAGCAAAATTTAGAAGTTGAACGATTATTTCATAAGTTACCTATAAAAATAGATGAAGATATTGATGGGATTTGTGCTATTGGAAAGTTTAATAAAAAACAAGTGCAACAGTTAAAAAAATTTAAAAAACCTCTCTGTTTTATTGACTCTGATCAGATGAGTGCAGGAGCAGATTCAGTTGTTATTGATTTTGAATATGCCGTTCGTTCTGTTGTAGATGAAATAATTTCTTTAGGTCATGAAAAGATTGGCTTTCTTGGTGGAGAAGAGTACACTCAGGATCAGCCTCATCCATTGAAAGATCCACGAAAGGAAATTTTTCGTCGTGAATTAGAAAAACTTCATCTGTATAATGAAAAATATTTTTATGAAGGGCCTTTTTCTACTGATTCAGGTCAAAAATTGATGAGTCAAGCTTTAATCGATCATCCAGAAGACTTACCAACTATTTTCTTTGCAGCAAACGACTCCATTGGAATAGGTGCGATGCGGGAATTGCAAAACAAACAAATTCCGGTACCGGAAAGAGTTAGTATAATTGGCTTTAATGATAGTAACGTTGCCCGTTATGTTTATCCTGCTCTTTCTACAATCCATGTTGACACCAAGGTCCTCGGTGCATCTGGGATTGATTTATTGATAGAACGAATAGAGTCTAAACGGGAAATAGTAAAAAAAATAACACTATCTACTATTTATATGGAACGTGATTCTACTAAAAAAAATAAAAGATAAATGCTATAGGAAAGTTCCCTAGCATTTATCTTTTATTTTTTTTACAGTATCTCTTACAATTAATTTTGTGCTTAAAATAACTCTTCGAGCAATAGGATAATTTTCAATTCGTTCAATAAGCATTTTTACACCAACTTCACCCATTTCTTCCGTAAAAATTTTTACGGTTGTAAGAGGCGGAGAAATAAATTCTGCTACAGACAAATCATTAATACTTATTAAACTAATATCATCTGGAACTTTTAACCCTTTTTCTTTTAAGACTCTCAAACAACCTAGAGCCATTGCATCATTCACAACAAAAAAAGCACTAGGAAGATCATCTTTTAATTCCGTGAGAGCCCGTTCCATTAATTCATATCCAACTTGAACATTTGAATCAGATGTATTTTTAAAAAGAAATAGGATTCATTATATAGATCATAAAAATTTAAATAATCAAGATAAGCATTAATTGCTGGAGATTTAAATTTTCTAAATCCATACAGATTGGCTTCATCTTCTGCCCCAATAAAGCCAATTTTTTTATGACCTTTTTTTATTAAAAATTCTAAAGCTTTTTCTGAAGCTTGAGTGAAATCTCCATTTACGGTATCAAAGTTTTCTAAAGGATAGTTTGTTCCCACAAAGACAACATTTTTATGCTGATTTGATATTTTTTTGACAGTCACTTGATCAAATTTTCCGATAGCTAATATTCCATCAATGTCTACCGGGAAATTCTCATCCATATCTGATACTTTTATAAGAGCATAGCCTAATTCAAGTGCTTTTTTTCTGCTCCAATCCGAATGGACATATAATAAGTATCTCCAATTTCTTCTTTACTGCCCAACCAATGAACAATTGCTATTCTTTTTTCTTCTCAATTCTTTTAGAGCGTTTCGTTTTATATTTCGTATAGTTCAGTTTTTCAGCTATTTCAAATACCTTTTTCTTGGTTTCATCTGTTACAGATAGAGTAGGGTCATAATTTAATACTCGTGATACTGTAGCAATAGATAATCCTGCTTCTTTAGCAATATCAGTTATTGTAGGCACATGCTGTCTCCTTTCTCTTTTTATTATTATTATAACAGATAAATAGATGATTAATGTAAAAAAGTAGTAAAAATAATTTTTTTTACTAAAAAGCTTGTAAATAAAATCTGTTAGTTATACAATAAGTATGAATGTAAGCAATTTATAGTCTTTTTAAAAACAAGGAAGGCTACGTTGAAGGGATTCTCAATTAAGTAGTAAAAACTATTTTTTTAACTAAAAAAGGGGCAATCTTATGTTCTCACAACAAAATTTAAAAATAAATAAGTTTCAAACAAAAGAAGAATATGAAAAGGCATTTTTAAATATAATAAATCCTCTACTTCCATTTTATGAAAGAAGTAAACCTGGCCGCCTAAAGTTAGGGAATACAGGAACGGTTTATTCAGAAGATATCCAAGAAATAGAAGGATTTCTAAGGCCATTATGGGGATTTGCTCCATTTCTTACTAATTGCAACCACCCCACATTAGAAGCATATTATTTAGAAGGCATAAAAGAAGGTACGAATCCGGAAAGTCCTTATTATTGGGGAGAGGCTGGGGATTACGATCAGAGACTGGTAGAAATGGCTTCCTTAGCGAATACACTCATTCTTGCGAAAGATAAGACTTGGGATTTATTGAATCAGAAAGAACAGGATTATCTTTGCAATTGGCTCATGCAAATCAATAACCATACTATTCCGATGAGTAATTGGTTGTTTTTCCGTGTATTAGTTAACATTTCCATGAAAGTTTGTGGTCGTGAATGGGATCAGACCCAAGTAAAAAAGGATTTAGACTTTATTGATACCTGTTATCTTGGCAATGGATGGTACTATGATGAAAATCCTGGCCAAGTTGATTATTATATTTCATTTGCGATCCATTACTATAGTCTTTTGTATTGCAAGTACATGAAAGAAGAAGATCCAAAACGAGTAAAAGTTTTTAAAGAACGAGCGATTCAATTTGCTAGCACTTTTAAATATTGGTTTGATGAAAAGGGGGAGGCATTGCCTTTTGGCCGTAGTCTTTCTTATCGTTTTTCTCAGTCAGCTTTCTGGTCTGCTTTGGTCTTTGCAGATGTGGAAGCAATTCCTTGGGGTGAAATGAAAGGGATATTGAGTAGAAATATGCAGCAGTGGATGCAAAAAGACATATTTTCTACGGAGGGACTTTTAACAATCGGTTATCATTACCCTAATCTTATCATGGCTGAAGGATACAATGGACCTGGTTCTCCTTACTGGGCTACAAAAACCTTTCTACTGCTAGCTGTTCCTGCAGAACATCCTTTTTGGAAAGCAGAATCCTTACCAATTCATTATTCTGAAAAACAAAAAGCCATTCCAGAAGCTCGAATGTTAATTTCTCAAAGTGGGAATCAATTACAAGCTTACGTCGCTGGACAATTAGAAAAAAAACAAGCTCATGTAGACGGTAAGTATAGTAAATTTGTTTATTCGACCACATTTGGAGTAAGTTTTTCTAAAGGATCCATTTATTATAAACAAGGCGGTTTTGATAATTGCTTAGCTCTTTCAGAAGAAGAAACCTACTATCGAAGTAAACTCGTAAGTGAAGATTATGAAATTAATGATGAATATGTGATAAGCGTCTGGCATCCATGGAAAAATGTCCGTATCCGTACAACGATTATTCCTTTTTTAGATTGGCATGTGCGAATCCATGAAATTCACAACGAACGTTCTATTCATGCAGTAGAAGGAGGATTCTCTGTTCCTGTTGAGGATCGCGATAGTGTAGAAATGATTCCAAATGGGATTATTTATAACTCTCCTGTAGGTTCATCAGCCATCCTTGCTCTAGAAGGGTTCGCTAATCCAAAAATTCAGACTACAGAACCCAATACGAATATTTATTTTAATCGAAGTGTATTTCCTAGTGTGGAAAAAAATTAGAACCAGGATATCATCGCTTGATTAGTTTAGTGGGAGGAATTGAAGCTCTGAAGAAAATAGAGATTCCCACTGTTTTGATAGAAGGCAACAGAATACGAATGTTTTATCAAGAACAAGAAAAGAATATTGTGTTGACTGAGCGAGGAAAAATATGAGAACAATGGTGAATGAAACATTCTATGATGAGATTGTAAGAGATACTTCTAAAATAATGGAAGAAAGACAAGTAGCTACTATTGATTTGAAGGGATATCAAAATTATCTTCTTCAAGGGAATCGTTTAACTTTGGAAAAGCAATATTTTGAAAGACGTCGTCAATTATCCACCTTAGCTCTTTCCATAAGTATATCTGCAAATCAACCGGAAGTTATCGAATTTCTGGAAGAAGTAATCTGGGAAGTATGTAATGAATACACGTGGGCGCTCCCTGCCCATTTAAAATTGAATCCGGTCGAACAGACATTTGATAGCAGCAGTCCAAGAATGATTGATTTATTTGCAGCTGAAACGGCTCAAACGCTATCTGAAATTATGGAGTTACATGAAGTACTACTTTCGAATCAGATAAAAAAAGAATCAGAGACGAAATTGAAAATCGAATTCTTTTGCCTTTTGAAGAGAAAGAATGGGAATGGGAGCGGTTAGAAAATAACTGGAGCGCAGTGATTGCTGGTTGTATCGGAATGACTGCATTATCTTTACTTCCTTATAATAGCGACAGACAAAATCAAATTATTAAACGATTGGAAACATCTTTTGATAGGTATCTCAGTAGCTTTGGAGAAGATGGAGCTTGTGTAGAAGGCGTTGCATATTGGTCTTATGGATTTGGCTACTATTGTTATTTTGCACAGAAGTACCAAGAAAAATTTAAGGATGATAAATATTTAGCAAATACTAAATTAAAAGCCATTGCATCTTTTCCTTACTACACTCATATCGGCAAGGAAAGATTTATACCTTTTTCTGATTCTCATGATAGTGAAATTCCTAGTGGTCTGTTAACATTTTGCCGTTATACATATAAGGTTCGGACTCCTTCCGTTTCTAAGATAAATTCACTTCATTTTGATCATTGCTATCGTTGGGCGCCTCTCTATCGAAATTTGATATGGACAGAAGTGTATGAAGAAGAAGAGGCTAGTTTTTGTCACTATTTCAAAAACTCAGAGTGGCTCATTGTAAAAAATGTGAAAGAAAATTTTGTGTTTGCAACCAAAGGGGGACGGAATGATGAGTCTCATAACCACAATGATTCTGGTCATTTCCTAATTGGAAATTTGGACGAATTATTTTTGACTGATTTTGGAGCAGGTGAATATACGAAAGATTATTTTGATGATAATCATCGTTATCACTTCTTACATAATCGTTCTTTAGGACATTCTGTTCCGATTGTAAATGGGCAAGAACAGCAATTTGGTGAATTTGGTGCCATACATGCAAAATACCAAGAATTAGAAAATAAAATACTGTTTTCTGTAGATTTACAAGAAGTGTACACGCAAACAGCAGATATACTGTCTTATAAACGAACTTGGAAATATAATCCAGAACAGCGAGAGATTGAATTAGAAGATCAACTTAAGTTTGCAACAGAGAGAGAGAACGCTGTAATTCAAAACTTTGTCAGTGGATGTAAACCCATCATTCTAAATAATTCCGTTCATTGGATAGGAAAAAATGATGAATTAATTTTGCATTTTCAAGCGAACGAGGAAGAAGCTTTCGTTTTAAGTGAACAAATCAAAACACATGGAGGGGAGGAGGTCCTTGTATACCGAACAGAGTTAAGATCGAAAAAAGAAGGAGGAACATATCATCGTAAATATGTATTTAGATTGGAAAAACTTTAAAGGTGGAAATGATGTGGAAAATGAATTCTTATGGTTAAAAAATGATTTGGATTTTGTATTAGATCGAATTAGGAAGAATATTCCCGTTTTCTATAATAAAGTTCCGGGAGCAGCATCTCATCATTTGATTTATGAAGCAACCCCTAATAATTATTGGACGTCTAGTTTTTGGATTGGAATGTTATTTTTAGCAAAAGAGATAACTCAAACAAATGAGTTCGATGAAGTAATTTCAGTTCAAATGAAATCTTTTCAAGAACGTTTGGAGAATAAAGTAGAGTTAGAAACGCATGACATAGGATTTTTATATAGCTTATCAGCAGTAGCTGATTATAAAGTAAACGGAACAAAGACATCTAGAGACTTAATTGTTCAGGCTGCAGATTGCCTGATGGTCCGTTTTAATGAAAAAGCTGGAATTATCCAAGCGTGGGGAAATCTAGATGATCTAAATGAAAATGGAAGAATGATTATCGATGGACTGATGAATCTGCCACTCCTTTATAAAGCTAGTGAATTAACAGGGAATGACGTATACAAAAAAGCAGCTATTCGTCATGCAAAGCAAACTCAAAAGTATATCATTCGAGAAAACAATACTACCTATCACACGTATTTCTTTGATCGAAGAACAGGCGAAGGTGTGGAAGGTTCAACGGCACAAGGTTATTCAGATGACTCTTGCTGGGCGCGAGGTCAAGCTTGGGGAATTTATGGATTTACACTAAGTTATCTGCATTCTGGAGATTATACATTCTTGGAATCAGCTCAAGGACTGGCAGATTATTATATTTCTCGACTACCAGTAGATAACGTTGCTTACTGGGATTTAATATTCCAGGAAGGAAGCCAACAAGAACGTGATAGTTCAGCAGCAGCAATATCTATTTGTGGGCTTTTAGAATTAGCTAAGCAACTTCCACTCTCTAATTCAAATCGGAATAGATATGAAGAGGCTGCGATTAAAATCTCTAAAAGTTTAAGTGAGTTATATACAACAAAAGGAATTTCGGAAGCGAATGGATTATTGAAACATGGTGTATATGATAAAAATAGTAATAAAGGGGTAGATGAATCCGTAATTTGGGGTGACTACTACTATTTAGAATCATTAGTGCGTCTGTCTAGAAGTTGGAATATGTATTGGTAAAAAATGCAAAAATAAAAAAATGGAGGAATAAAAATGAAAAAGTTTAAAAACAAATTTACCTATGTAGCGTCTACTTTACTTTTAAGTACACTTATTTTGGGAGCTTGTGGAAATAATAGTGGAACTGAAGACAGTGGAAGCAAGGACTCGACAGTTGCAAATGGAAATGAAACGACTTTAACATGGGCTTTATGGGATAAAGATGCTACTGTTTATTATGAGCCACTTGTAGAAGCTTTTGAAGATGATAATCCAGGTGTGAACATTGAATTGTTGGATTTAGGTTCAACCGATTTCATGACTGTTTTAGGAACGCAGTTATCTGGTGGAGATGATAGTATTGATATTGTTACAATAAAAGATATTCCTGGGTATGCATCTTTAGTAAATAAGAATCAGTTAGAGCCATTGAGTGAATTAACAAAAGATGTTGATTTAAATCAGTATAGCGGTACAGTAGAACAAATTACGGTAGATGATGAATTTTATGGATTACCATTCCGTAGTGATTTCTATGTAATGTACTATAATAAAGATTTATTTGATGCAGCAAAGGTAGATTATCCACAAAATGGAATCACGTTTGATGAATATGATAAAACAATCAGAGAAGTATCAGAGAAAGCTACAGAGGCAAATGGAGAAAAAGTATATGGCGGCCATTACCACACATGGAGAAGTCAAGTTCAGTTATATGGAATACTCGATGGTAAAAACACTCTTGTAAGTGATGATTATTCTTTCTTAGAACCAGTTTATGAAAAAGTATTAGCTCAACAAGATGATGAAATTGTTCAAGATTATGCAGCATTAAAGACATCTAGTCTACACTATTCTGCAGCATTTTATCAGAATAATGTTGCTTCTCTCGTAATGGGAACTTGGTTCATTCCAACTCTATCTGAAGCAATTTCTAGTGGTGAGAGTGAGGATTTTGAATGGGGAATTGCAACCATGCCTTTAACAAACAATGCTCCTGAGGGAACTGCAGCTGGAACAATCACTTCTTTAGGTATTAGCTCCAATTCGAAAAATAAAGAAGAAGCTTATAAATTTGTTGAATTTGTATCTAGTGAAAAGGGTGCACAAATTATTGCAGAAACAGGAACTATGCCAGCAATCCAAACAGAAGAAGTTATAAACACTATTACTTCTAATGAAAGTTTCCCTTCAGATGAGCAGAGTAAAGACGCTCTACAAGTTGAAACAAATTACTTAGAATTACCATTAGATGAACATGCTGCAGAAGTAGAAACCATTTTAAATGATGCTCATGATAACATCATGACTAAAAATGCGGCGATAAGTTATGAACTGAAAAACGTTAGCGAACAAGTAGTAAAATTAAAATAAAAGAGATTATATGATGCAAGCCATAATCAGTAGAAAAGCTGACGATCATTTTCAAGAGTCAGCTTTTCTTAAAATGGCTTTTATTAAGAATATTTTTTATGAAAGGAAGGTAGACGGATGCAACAAACCACAGAGTTAAGTAAATCAGCTAAAAAAAGAAGATGGAAAGAAAATATAACAGCCTATTCTTTCATAATCCCTAACTTTTTAGGGTTCGCAATTTTTACTTTAGGCCCTATTCTTTTTGCAATTGTTTTATCTGTTCACGAATGGGATGGCAGTAATCCAATGAAATTTATAGGATTTGATAACTTTACCCGTATGTGGGGAGACACTCGAGTCAGAGATGCATTCCTGAATACGATGGTTTATGTAGTAAGTACGGTTCCATTGACCTTAGCTAGCGCCCTAGGTTTAGCTGTACTGTTAAATAGTAAAATAAAAGGAAAAAATATTTTTCGGACGATTAGCTTTTTCCCATATGTAGCATCTCTAGTGGCAGTTGCAGCGGTCTGGAATATGATTTTCAGTCCAGTAAATGGACCGATCAATGAAATTCTTAGAATGCTGGGTGTATTAAATCCGCCTAGATGGGCTGCAGATAAAGACTGGGCTATGTTTACTGTTGTTCTTTTTAGTGTTTGGAAACAAATGGGCTATTATATGGTTATTTTTTTGGCAGGTCTACAAGGAATTTCAGAAGAATTATATGAGGCTGCAGAATTAGATGGAGCTAATAAATGGAGTAAATTCAGGAATGTAACCCTTCCTCAATTACGTCCTGTGACATTTTTTGTATTAATGATGCTGACTATTAATAGTTTTAAGGTATATGATATTGTCTATATGATTACACAAGCAGGTCCAGGTACTTCTACTTTGGTTTTGGTATACGAAATATATAATACTGCTTTTAAAAACTGGCAACTCGGTTATTCTAGTGCTATTTCCATGTTGTTGTTTGTGATTGTATTGATTGTAACAGTTGTTCAGTTTAGAGGAGAACGAAACTTTAACAAAGAATAGGGAAGGGAGAGGATTACGATAAAAAAGCAAACGAAACTTTCAACTGTGCTAATATATGTTTTATTGATTGTGATCATGATTACGATGTTGTTCCCTTTCATATGGATGTTATCCTCATCAATAAAACTAGACAAAGACATTTTTTCATTTCCCATTCAATGGATTCCAAAAAATCCAGTTTGGAGTAATTACAAAAACATTTGGATTCGCATCCCACTAGCCAACTTTATTAAAAACACTGCAAAAATTACTTTAATTGTTACATTTTTACAACTTCTAACAAGTAGTTTTGCAGCATATGCATTTTCTAAGTTATACTTTAAAGGGAAGAACTTTTTATTCTTGGCTTATATTGCGACTATTGCTGTCCCTTGGCAAGCGTATATGGTTCCGCAGTTCATTATGATGAGAGAGTTTGGTCTAAACAATACTCATTTAGCCATCATCTTGTTACAGGCTTTTTCAGCCTTTGGTGTCTTCATGATGAGACAGTTCTATGAAGGAATTCCTGATTCTTTAATTGAAGCAGCTCGAATTGATGGAATGAATGATTATCAAATATATGCTAAAATCATGTTGCCCCTTTCCAAACCAGCATTATCCACTTTAACTATTTTTACATTTGTAAATACATGGAATGACTTTTTAGGTCCATTACTGTATTTAACAAGGGATGAATTGAAGACAATCCAAATCGGTTTGCGAATGTTTATTACGCAATATTCTGCTGAGTATGCATTGATAATGGCTGCTTCAGTAGTAGTTTTGATACCTGTCTTAATTGTATTTTTATCTCTACAAAAGTACTTTGTGCAAGGAGTAGCATCAGCAGGTGTGAAAGGATAAGTAGGAAGAAAATAGAGGGGATATTACACTTATGTAATGTTCACTCTTTTTTGTCATTATTCCTGTATAATACTTCTAACTAGTACTTCATACATAAGGGGATAAATAAAAGATGAAAAAGATTCACAATATAAAAGAAGCAGGTATACATTTTTGGGACTATTATAAAATACATGTTATTAGTATTATTGGTTTCATTATAATGATCCTTCTACTTGATTTTCCTGCTTTACTTACTAAACCGGAAACAAAATGGAATGGTACGTTAATTAATAGTCCTATAAAACAAGAAGAAGCAGATGGTTGGATGAAGGATTTCAAAGAGAATTATTTGAAAGATTTCAATGAAAATCATGAATACAGATTCGATACTTCCATTTCATTTTCTACCAGTGAAGAAGTATATACAGATTATGACCAAATGGGGAAATTTACTGCATTGATTGCCGGTCATGAAATTGATTTTGTTATTTCTGATAAAGAAACGATTCAACACTATGCAGAATTAGGTGGATTTATTGATTTGAAAAAAATGCTGGATGAAGAAGATATAGAAAATTGGAAGGCAGAATTTATTTATTTTAAGAATAACGAAAAAGAAATGAGTGCTTTTGGAGTTGATTTGACTGAATTTTTCTTAATCAATAAGACGAAGGCATCTGACTCGCCAGTTATTGGTGCAATTCCTATTAATTCGGAAAGAAAAGAAATGACGGTAGAATTTTTAATGTACCTTGCAGCCATGGAATATAAAGAAGGAAGGACTACACGAAAATGAAAACTTTTTTTGAATTGAATCATCCATTATGGAGAATGATGGGATTACTTTCTGATTTCATGATGCTTACTTTAATTTGGGCTGTTTTTTCTTTTCCGATTATCACACTAGGTCCTTCTACAGTGGCTTTTTCTCATGTAGGAATGAAATTGGCAGAGCAAAGCGGAAAAGGGGTAGTAAAAGAATTTATAGAAGTTTTTCTAAATAAATTCAAGTCCACTTTTCTTTTTGGATTGGCAACAGTATTGACTGGTCTATTTTTATTTATAGATATGAAGTTTCTTTATTCTTTTAATCAAGCAATTTCAACTTTTTTCCTCTTCGTTATCTTATTCATCAGCATTCTTTGTGTTTTTATGCTGATATATATCTACCCTCTGTTAGGGATAATGGAAATAAATAAAAAGAAAATAATGACGATATCTTTCTTCATGTCTCTAAAGTATTTGAAATGGACGGTCTTTCTCTTTATTATGGATGGATTCTTGCTTTTCCTTACCTTCTACATTGCCCCATATATTGTCTTTTTTACAATTGGAGGAATTGCCTATTTAAACGGAAAAGTGATTCACATGATTTTAGAAGAAAATCCTGCTCTCGTAAATGAGAAATAAAAAATGAAGAAGTTTGTTCATATAAAAATAGATTATAAACAAAACAGAGAACTTCCTACATGCATACTGGAAAATATTCCATGTAGGAAGGCCTCTGTTTTTTTAAAGTGTATCTATAAATCTGTAGAAGCCTTCTAAACCTTCCTTGGTTAATTTATAGATACCTGCATCTTCGAGAACGTGCAGAAATACTTCTCCGATAGCTTCTTGAACAACTTTCGTAACGTCTTTTTCTTCGCCGTTTACTGGAAAGGAAATCGTTCTAGCCCATTCCTCATGCATGTCTTCCATGGCATGTTCTTCTCCGCGTAAGAATTTTTCAACTTCAATCAGTTCCTCTTTCAGACGAGGAGGTAAAATAGCTAAACCCATTACTTCAATTAAACCAATATTTTCTTTTTTGATATGCTGAACATCAGGATGAGGGTGAAATAATCCTGCCGGAAATTCAGCGGTCGTTCGATTATTCCGTAAGACTAAATTGCATACGAAGGCTTCTCCGCTCCTACGAGCAATAGGCGTAACGGTGTTATGGGGTATGTCTTCTGTAAAAGAATAAACATCAGATTTTGGATCTGAATAGACGCGCCATTTATCTAAAATATACACGGCTGCTTTTTGTAGTTCATTCTTGTCCATACTTTCTAAACGGATGACGGACATGGGCCATTGAAGTATGCCTGCCTTCACATGGGGAAAGGAGGGCAAAGTAAACGAATCAAGTAAAGAAGCTTTATCCATTGCAAAGGTATGTTTTCCTCCTTGATAGTGGTCGTGGGATAGAATAGAACCCCCTACAATTGGTAGATCAGCATTCGAACCAACAAAATAGTGTGGAAATTGCTCAATAATAGAGAATAAGTTTTCGAAAGTACGTTCATTAATTTTCATAGGACGGTGTTCTTCTGCAAGGAAAATGCAATGTTCGGTATAATAAGCATAAGGTGAGTATTGAAGTCCCCATGTCTCTCCATTTAAAGGGAAACGTACAATGCGATGATTACTGCGCGCTGGATGAGTCAGAGTACCTGCATAACCTTCATTTTCCATACATAATGGACACTTTGGGTAGGAAGAAGTAGGTTGTGATTTAGCAGCAGCAATCTCTTTTGGATCTTTTTCAGGTTTAGATAAATTGATGGTTAGCTCAAGCTTTCCAACTTTTGTATCATGTTCGAATTCAATATTTTTTGCAATATCTTCCATTTTAATATAATCATTATCCATACTTAATTGGTAAAAATAGTCAGTAGCCATTTTTGAATCAGATTTATATTTTTCCCAGAAATGCTCGTTTAGACGAGAAGCATCTGGTGTCAGTAGTGCCATTATTTTGGCAGCAAAGATATTCTTTTTAAAAGGAATATCGATAATGATTCCTTTTTCTACTGCGTAATCGATAAAATATGGGATTAATGTTTTAGCTTCAGGAAGTGGGTTTGATTCCTGGATAGAAGGATCTAGCTCTTCTTTTTTTAGTAATGCTAATAATTCATTTTGTTTTAAAATACGATCCATTGGATGGATATAACCTTTCTTAATACCAAAGGTAAGAAAATCGACAATCAATTGGTCCATCGAGACTTCACTCCTTTAACTAGAAATATTATTCGGTAAGTTCTTTTGCTCCATCACCAATTTCAGCAATATAAAATTCAGCAGGATAGCCAATTTCTTTTTCATAACGGTCTCCAACTTGAGAAATAAAAGTGTTTGTTTCATCTTTTTTAACAATGGCAATGGCACAACCACCAAAGCCAGCTCCAGTCATACGTGCCCCTAATACTCCTGGTTGATCCCAAGCCGCTTCTACTAAGGTATCTAGTTCTATACCTGTTACTTCATAGTCATCACGTAAAGAAATGTGTGATTGATTCATTAGTTTTCCAAACGCATTTAAGTCCCCAGATTTTAATTTTTCAGCTGCAGTAATGGTTCGTTGATTTTCTGTAACGGCGTGACGGGCGCGTTTCATTAAAGTTTCTGTACTAATCATATTAATATTTTCGTCAAACGTTTTCTCGTCTAGCTCACCTAAAGACTGAATATTTAGTTTACTTTGTAATTCTGCTAAAGCAGCTTCACATTCACTGCGTCGTTCATTATATTTACTGTCCACTAGTTCACGGCGTTTTTTAGTATTCATAATGATGATTACATGGTCATCTAGTTCAACAGGTATTTTTTCATACTGCAACGTATTAGTGTCTAGAAGAAGAGCGGTATCTTTTTCACCCATCCCAACTGCAAATTGATCCATAATTCCACTATTGACACCCATGAACTCATTTTCTACTTTTTTCCCAATTTGAATTAAATCCAAACGCTCTAATTGTAAGTTCTCCATTTTTTCTAAAAGAACACCTATCAGTAGTTCTAAGGAAGCAGAAGAAGAAAGTCCAGAACCATTTGGTATATTTCCTTCAATAAGAATGTCAATTCCTTCATGAAGATCATGACCAGCTTCTTTTAGGTATTTCAAAACACCTTTTGCATAATTTGCCCAGCCATGTTCTTTTCTATACAGATCATCTTCTATATCAAAAGACAAAATCCCTATTTCAGGAAAATTTTCTGAGAATAAGCGCATTTCTTTTGAACCATTTTTAGCTGCTACTGCATAAGTGCCGATTGTAATCGCACATGGAAACACAAAGCCACCATTATAATCAGTATGTTCTCCAATTAAATTAATCCGACCAGGTGCAAAAAAAGAATGAGTTGGTTCCATTCCAAAGTTTTTCTTAAAAGATTTTTTCAATTTGTCTACTTGTTCCATTTCCATTCACCTCAAAAGTTTTATTTCTTCTATTGTAAAGGTTTTCTTTAGATTACTCAATACATAAAGTAAATAAAATTAGTAAATATTAAGTAAATTTATCGAATGACATTGATTTCTTTGGAAAAAGCATATAAAAGGTAATGAAATAAATAAAATGGTACAGTAAAAATAATAAAATTTTGATTTTTAAATAGAAAGTGAAGTGAGACTGAGATGATTACGTTTGAAAATGTTACTAAAAAGTATGAAGATGGAACGATTGCTGTAGATGGGGTAGATTTAAAGATCAATGAGGGTGAGTTTTTTGTCATTATTGGTCCTAGTGGTAGTGGAAAAACAACTTTATTGAAAATGATTAATCGCTTGATTGCTTTGTCAGATGGAACGGTGCGTATGCACGGAAAGAAGATTAGTGAGTATAATTTATACGAATTAAGATGGGATATTGGTTATGTTCTTCAACAAATTGCTTTGTTTCCTCATATGACTATTGAAGAAAATATTGAAATTGTACCTGAGTTGATGAAATGGCCTGCCAAAAAAATGAAAAGCCGTGCGAATGAATTAATGACAATGGTTGGTCTAGAACCAGAAAAATATGCATCACGTAAGCCCCATGAACTTTCAGGAGGCGAGCAACAAAGAGTTGGAGTTATTCGTGCCTTAGCTGCAGATCCTAAAATCATTTTGATGGACGAGCCGTTTAGCGCGCTGGATCCAATTAGTCGAGAAAAACTTCAAGATGATTTATTAGAATTAAAAAAACAACTAAAAAAGACAACTGTTTTTGTAACACATGACCGAGAAGAAGCGTTTAAGTTAGCTGATCGAATTTGTATTATGAAAGACGGGAAAGTCGTACAAGTAGGTACACCAGAAGAATTACTAAAACATCCGGTCAATGAATTTGTATTTACTTTTCTGGGAGGGGATCGTCAAAAAGAGACAAAACCTTTCAAATTAGAGACGATTATGCAGCCTATGAATAAAGAAATAAAGATGGATGATATTCGATTACCTTATACGGCATCACTGGAAGAAGTAGTACACATTCTTTTTGAAAATGATGCTCTTTTAATTGAAAAAGAAGATAAGATTATAGGAATGATTGATCGGTCAAAACTTCTTCTTTATTTAGCTGAAAATACGGAAGAGAGGGGGAATCAACATGAGTGAATTCATAAATGTATTTAATAATCGAAGTGGTGAGCTGTGGAGTTCAATAGGTGAACATATTCAAATTTCTTTTATCGCATTGTTGTTTGCGGTCTTAATTTCCGTTCCTTTAGCAGTCTATCTAACTAGACATAAAAAGGCAGCAGAAATTATTATTGGAATTGCTTCTGTCATCCAAACCATTCCATCACTCGCATTATTGGGAATTTTAATTCCTCTTCTTGGTATTGGTAAATTCCCTGCAATTGTAGCGTTAGTTGCCTATGCACTTTTACCGATTTTACGGAATACCTATACAGGAATTGTAGAAATTGATCCCTCTTTAATTGAAGCAGCTCATGCAATGGGGATGAATCCGCGTAAAAGATTAACTAAAGTAGAAATCCCACTAGCGTTACCAATTATTATGGCAGGTATTCGTACCGCTATGGTTTTAATAGTAGGGACAACAACGCTAGCCGCGCTCATTGGTGGAGGTGGCTTGGGAGATTTGATTTTATTAGGGATTGACCGCAATAACACAAATTTAATTTTACTAGGAGCCATTCCAGCAGCATTGCTTGCTCTGTTATTTGATTACCTACTTAAAAAATTTCAAAATCTTTCTTACAAAAAGGCAATGTTCTCAATTATAGGTCTAGGTGTAGTTGCTTTAGGTTTAGTCATAGCTCCTGTTTTAACTTCACAAAATCAAACACTAGTGATTGGTGCAAAATTAGGTGCAGAACCTGAAATTTTGATAAATATGTATAAAATTTTGATTGAAGAAGAGACAGATTGGAATGTAGAGTTAGAAGCAGGTTTAGGGAAAACAAGTTTTGTTTTCAATGCTTTAAGAACGGATAGTATTGATATTTATCCAGAGTTTACTGGTACAGCTATATCTGAATTTTTAAAAGAAACTGCGGTTAGTAATGAAGAGGAAGAAGTGTATCAACAAGCGAAAGAAGGCTTGGAGGAACAATTTGACTTGATTTTCTTAGAACCAATGGAATTTAACAATACCTATACTTTATCTGTAGAGAAATCTTTTGCAGAAACATACGGTCTAGAAACGATTACCGATTTGAAGAGTGTAGTTGGGGATGTTAAAGCAGGATTCACTCGTGAATTTGCAGATAGGGAAGATGGATACTTGGGAATTCAGTCTCTTTATGGAATCCAATTTGACAATTTAGTAACGATGGAACCCAAACTACGCTATACAGCAATTGAAAGTGGTGAAATTAATTTGATGGATGCTTATTCAACGGATAGTGAATTGCGTGAATACGGATTAACGGTTCTAGAAGACGACCAGAAGTTATTTCCGCCTTATCAAGGGGCACCATTGATGAGAAAAGAAACAGCTGAAGAGAATCCTGACGTTGTCGAAGCACTGAATAAGCTTTCAGGAAAAATAATGGATAGTGAAATGAGAGAGATGAACTATCAAGTAAACGTAGAAGGGTTAAATCCTGCAGATGTAGCTAAAGCATATTTGGAAAATGCAGGCTTAATTAAATAAAAAATGATAAATGATTAAAAATAAAGGGTAGCCACATTCAAGGGTTGCTTTTTATTTTGTTCATAACTATTGAAAGAGTGTACTTCTTCAATATTCAAAGCTTAAAAAAATGTAACTTATACGGTATACTAGATATGTGAAGAAAGACTCAAAGAGTATAAGAGGTGGATTTGTGGAGATTAGAGAAGCAAAAGAAGAAGAGCTTGATGAGTTAACCAATCTTTGGTTAGATGTCTCCCTTGAATCACATTCATTTATTAGTGCAGACTATTGGCTGGAAAATAAAGAATCGATTCGGGGATTATATCTTCCTTTATCTGAAAATTTGATTATTTTAGCAGATGACAAGGTGAAAGGGTTTGTTTCGATGATGGGAAATTACTTATCCGCTTTGTTCGTGTTTCCCGACTCTCAAGGACGAGGCTATGGGAAAAAATTAATCGAGTATGTGAAATGTGATAGAAAAATAATTCAATTAAAAGTGTACGAAAAAAATGAACGTGCCTGTCAATTTTATAAACAAAATGGATTTAAATTCAAAGAAAGAATGATAGATGAACCTACTGGTGAAAAAGAATGGTTGATGCAGTGGGAAAAAGAGAAAAAATAATAAATATTTGAGGAGAGATAGAAAATGGATACGAAAGTACAACTAGCTACTATGATTAAAGAAGCAAAACACATTGTAGCTTTTACTGGGGCAGGTATTAGTACAGAAAGTGGAATTCCTGACTTTCGATCTTCAGGAGGAATTTATGATCAATTAAGTAAAATGCAATATTCTGGTGAAGAAGCTCTTCATGTAGATTTCTTAGAACGTTATCCGGAACTCTTTTTCAAAAATTATCGAAAAACATTGGAGTTTCCAGATGCACAACCGAACTTTGGGCATATCTTTTTTAAAAAATTAGAAGAGAGTGGTAAAAAAGTAGATATCATCACTCAAAACATTGATCATCTTCATCAGGCCACAGGTGTTAGTCATGTTTGGCCCGTTCACGGAAATGCTAGTAAATGGAAAGTCCATCATTTTAATGAACCCGTTGCAACAGAAGAAAGGGTATGGGATGAAAAAGGAATTGCACGTAATCAAAAGGGAGAACTGATTCGTCCCGATATTGTCTTATATGGCGAGCCTTTGGATGAAGAAGTCTTTCAAAAAGCGTGGGAGGCCATAGCAGAGGCTGATTTGTTGATCGTAATTGGAACAGGATTGAATGTTTATCCAGCAGCGGGCCTTTTGGATGCATTTAGTGGAGAACATTCTGTCTTAATCAATCGAACCAGTGTACCTAGCTTGCAATCCTTTGATTTAATCTTTCAGGAAAGTAGTGGCGAATTACTGCAAGAAATATGGGAAGAGTATTTGATAGATTTACATACATAAAAAAAAGCAGATCACTGATTATCAAAGGTTCTGATTCCTCAGTGATCTGCTTGGATTTTTTCTATTGGTTCTACATGTACATCAATATCTTGAATACCATAACGGGCAGAAAGAAGCTCTTCTACTTCTTCAGTAATGCGATGTCCTTCTTCAACAGAAAGGCTGCCAGCAACTTTGATGGTTACATCGACATATATATTCGTTCCATAACTACGAGCTTTCAATTCACCTACGTCCATCACGTCGGGAATCGTTAAAATATTTTGACGGTATAGTTCTAGCTCTTCCGTTTCAAATCCATCTGATAATTTGAAACTACTATCTCTAAAAATTTCAAAACCATTTTTTAAGATAATTAAAGCAACAATAATTGCCATTGCACTGTCTAACCAATATAATTTGAAGATGGTACCAACAATTGCTATGGAAGTTCCTAAACTGACCAAAGCATCTGCTAGATTATCTTTAGCAGCGGCTCTTAATCCGCTACTTCGAACTTCTTTAGCTAAACGGATATTGGCTAGATAAACACTAAACATTACAATTGTAGAAAATAGGCCGACAAGAGCTGTTCTGCCATCAGGTATAGGAAGCTGCTCTCGGCTGAAGAGATGATTAATACTGGAATAAGCTAATTGAAATCCAACTAAAAGCATAATAAAAGAAGTGACTAAGCTACCGATCGTTTCAGCTTTCCAATGCCCATACGGATGGTTATCGTCCGCAGGTCTTCTGGCTGTTCGTAAACCAATCAAAATAGCAATCGAAGAAATGACATCTGTTAAGTTGTTGAATCCATCTGCAAGTAAAGAAACGGAATGAAAAAGATTTCCTACAATAATTTTTAAAAGCGATAGGAAAACATAAGCAACAATACTACGGATCGCTCCTTTTTCAGCTTTTTTGAGTTCTTCATAACGTTTTTCCATTTCAATCTCTCCTTTCCCTTTAAATGATTTTGAATGAGTCAATAGTTTCAATTTTACACGTTGAAAAAGGTTGTTGCAACCAGAATGGATTTAATCTGATAAGAATTAAAGTAATATTGAATTAATTTTTGAAAAAATAGAAATTTCAAATGATAAATGGAGGCTACTATATGAAAATTGCCATTGTTGGCATGGGAGTTGCTGGAGTAAGTGTTTTAAAAGAAATGAGCAAATATCCCATTTTTAAAGATCAAGAAATTGTTATATATGATTCACCCGAAACCATAGGAACTGGACTTCCGTATCAGCCAGATACAGATGTATTATTGCTAAACCAGCCCGCTGATACAATGAGTATGGACCAAGATAAAAAATTAGGTTTTGCAGAATGGATAGAAGAAAAAAAGGTTATACGGATGCTGCTAAAATACACTTCCCAAGACCATGGTATGGCGAGTATTTACGTGAAGTGATGGACCAAGCCATTCAAGACCTGAATGCTACCGTTATCTTGGAAAAGGTTACGGATCTCGACTTATTAGAAAATGGAAAAATCCTTGTACATTCGCCTTCTTCAGTAGAAGAATTTGATCTGGTACACCTTTGTGTAGGTCATATGGCCTATCAGGACCCTTATGATTTATATGGTAACCCCCGTTATATTCACAACCCATATCCTGCCGAAGAGAAGTTACAAATAATTCCACAAGGATCACGAGTTGGAATTATTGGTACTGGATTAACAGGGTTAGATATGATGCGCTGCCTAAAAATGTTGAAAGAAGACATGAAAATTTATTTTGTTTCAGATACCGGTCGCTTTACTACTGTTCGAGTGCATGAGCCTGCATTATCCTTACAGTATGTGACTCTAGAAAATCTTGAACTTGAAAAACAGAGACAAAATGGCTTTGTTTCTTTAGATAGAATGATAGAGTGGTTTGAAAAAGAATGTGAATCACTTGGCATCAACTTAAGTGAAACAATAGCTAAATTTGGTCAAGGAACAAAAGAACAATTAGAAAGACAATTGATTGATAATGAAAAATTTGGGGTTCTTCAAGCTATTATTCATCATATGGATTATTATCTTCCAAATTATTGGTTAGCATTAAATGAAATAGATAAAAAAAGATACAGACAAGAATATAAAGGTCTTTTTGAGTTGATTCGAACGTCCATTCCTCAAGAAACAGTAAATAATCTCCTTACTTGGTGGGATAGTGGTCAAGTTTCTGTATTCAAAGATATGGAGTCTGTAACTGAATTTCCAACGGAATTTGAAATTGGTTTTTCAGGAGGTAGAAAATTGAAAGTGGACTATCTCATTAATTCAACGGGACAAAACAAACAAATTAAAATTTCTAAATACAATAGTGCATTACTAAATAACACACTAAACAAGCGGATTCTTCAACCAGAACCCTTCGATGGCGTTCAAGTTACTTGGCCAGATTCTTGTGCGGTCAGTCAACGCTATGGTGTAATAGAAAATTTATTTGTTCATGGACAAATTATTGAAGGATTACAATATGGAAATAATTCAGCAGGTATGTTGTTGCGACATGCAGAAGAAGTAGTTAGGAAGCTTGTTGAAAAAATGTAGATAAAAGAAAGAGTTGGGACAAAAGGTTCCAGCTCTTTCTTTATTTTGATTATACTGTTTTTTGCATATGGTCGTAGTTGTGGCCACTCAAAATCATTTCAGAGGTTTTCTGAAAACCAGCTGCTTCATAAACCGAACGAGCAATTGGGTTGTTTTGATCACAATTTAGACCAATAATCGTTTCTTTTTCTCTTTTACAATATCAGGAAGAGCAGAAATTAATTTTTTAGCAATTCCTTTTCCACGATAATCTTTATGAGTGATAATAGAGTCCAAATACCATTCTCCTGCAAAAGTTTCTCGATCAGGAAAGAAAGAGACCGTTGGATCAAGTCCATACTGAACCAGCTTCTTTTGTAACGGTTTGTCTAATTGTTGTTCAAGCTCTCCTTTATAACCGAATAAGCAGCCTGCTATTTTACCTTCTTCTTCATAAACGAGGGCATTACGATAACTATAACGATACTCTTCTTCCTCCATACTTGCCACAACCAGCTCTTTTAAATCTTCTGAAGGGAGTTCTTTGAAGATAGCTAATTCCATATCTTCTAAAATTTCTTTTAGTAAATCATATAATATAGAAGAATCTTTTTTTTGTGCTTCGCGAATCATTCGTTCCATCCTCTCTTTATTAACTCTATTCTATTATAGCGTATTTCGTTTTGTATTTGTAATTCTGGACTCCTTCCTAATTATGGTAAAATAAAGCTATAAAAATAAATTTAATAAATGGAGGAATGATAGTGGCTATTTTAACAGTTAGTTATCAATCAGGAGCACTCAATAAACAGGTCACGTATCGAGCAATTATTCCAGAGACAAAAAGAAGGGGAGAAGGAAAAACGATACCTTCACTTGAACTTTATCCTACACTATATCTTTTACACGGGTATACAGGTGATCAAAATGATTGGCTAGAGTATTCTCTAATCCGTGAATTTGCAGAACGGTATGAAATCGCAGTAATCATGCCTGCTGGAGAAAACAGCTTTTATTTTGATCCCCCTATAGGACCTCGATATAGTACTTTTATTGGAAAAGAATTAGTAGAAAAAACACGAGCTCTCTTCCCTTTATCACACAAAAGAGAAGATACGTTGCTTGCAGGATTTTCTATGGGTGGGTATGGTGCCTTGCTTAATGGAATTCTTCATGCAGATACTTTTGGGTTTGTTGGGAGCTTTTCTGGAGTTGTTCTTTCGGCTTCACCAGATGTCAATGAAGGAGTTGTAAAGATTCCGATCCCGATCCTCCAAATGCTGGTAGAGAGTGGGGAATGGAAAGATTTACCTCCTCGATTGGACCTTCTACATTTGCTCGAAGATACAGAAAATAGAAAGAAACCTCCAGAGCTTTTTCTTTCAGTTGGAACAGAAGATTATCTATATAGAGAAAACAACTATCTTCATACATATCTAGAAAAAGAGAATCTATCCCACTATTATTTTGAAGGACCAGGAGAACATGATTGGTTATTTTGGAATCAAGTTCTTCCTAAGTTTTTAAATTGGTATGAAACTAGTAAATCCTAGGCATAAGAGTACATGCTACAGAAAGGATGATCTACCATGCATGCTTTAAAAATGAAAAGAGCATATGATTCCTACGAAAAAACGGATGGAGTTAGAATTCTAATTGATCGACTCTGCCAAGAGGGATAAAAAAGGAAAATGCTCATATTGATCAATGGCTGAAAGAAATTGCTCCTTCAGAGGAGCTCCGAAAATGGTTTCATCAAGAAAAAGATTTTTCGGAGTTCAAGAAGAGGTACCAAAAAGAGTTGAAGAAGAAAGAAGTTCACGAAGTAGTAGAAGAACTTCTAAAAATTTTAGAAAAAGATACAGTCACTCTGATTTATTCTGCTAAAGATGAAGTACATAATAATGCAGTGGTACTGCAGTCTTATTTACAGGATGCCAGAAGGAAAAAATAAAAAAGAGAGCCAAGACTTTTTGTCTTGGCTCTCTTCGTTATTAATCTTTAGGTGGTGTTGGAGGCATATTGCCTTGACGACGATACTGAGATGGAGTTAAATTTGATAACTCTCTGAATGTTTTAGAAAAATGAGAAGGAGACTGGAAGCCTACTAAATGAGCGATATCTGCAATAGCTATATTCGTATTGCGCAACATTTTTTGAGCTTCATCGATTCGAACATGAATTAAGTAATCAATTGGAGACATACCTACTTCTTGCTTAAAGATACGAATCAAGTAAAATTTATTAATGTGTACCAATTCTACTAAATCATCCAAAGTGATATTTTTATGATAATTTACTTTCATAAAGTTTTTCACAGTTTGAATTTCTTTGTGGTTCTTTTTATTCAAGGAATTACGAATAGAGAATTCTTCATTACGCAGTAATTGAATTAAAATGATTTCAATATAGCGTTTGATAATTTCATCTGCTCCTGCTTTTTTTGTAGCTGCTTCGTTTAGTAACAATTCCAAAAATAAAGAGGTATCTTTATCTGGATCGTCTTGCTTATGGAAGGTGAATTCATTTTCTGTTTCTCCCATTGGAGAAAATTCAAGGCCATGAATTCCTACTTCGATAATTTCTAATTGTTTATCAGGCTTTAATTCCCAGTTATATTCGACGTTTGGGTTTAAAAGTAAGATTTGGTTTTTAGAAACTTTTTCGGATGACTCTTTCAACGCGAGAGTTGCTTCCCCATTATTGATGTACATTAATTTCACATAGGGATATTTCTGAAAAGACGTAGGTTGATGAGAAGTAATAACATTTCGTTCTGCTGCAACAATTTTCAATGACAAGTTTTTTATGTTGGACATAGTATACATATGGGAACCTCCTTTTTATATAAAATATATTTTAATACGAGTTAGATAGAGAAGATACATTACTGATTGCAAAAAGCAACATTCTCAAGCTATCACTATAATATAACAAATAAATAAAATGTCCAGTAATTTGCTGTAAAAAATTAAAAATAGTTTTAAAAAAATTGCTTTTATTTTAATTTAAAATCAACACATTGTTGATTACTTATAAAAGAAAACTGTTCTATAGAGAACTTTTTAATCAATGATTCTTATAAATTATAGGAAGATGCATATTTTGGTATAAACAAATAAAGTTACAAACTTTGTTTGTTTATATATATTTCATCATAAATACCAATAATAATAAAGGTTTCTTCATATAAAACAAACATTATTCTGTAAATTGTAGAATAAAATTAGTTTTTGAAAATTAATAAAAAAATAGACAAAAAATATTAACAAAAAGATATCTACTTGCAGGTAATTATAACATCGTTCCCCATAAGTGTCACGAATAAAATGATATTTAACTAAAATAGTGGAATAAAAATTAAAAATAAAACAAAAGAACCATACATATGAAAAACAAAACATTTGTTTTTTTATCGATTTAATTATTTAACTTATATATAGTAAGCGGAAAATAAAGAAGATATTTTTTATTCACAAAATATCTTCTTTATAAATAGTAAAACAGGCAATCTCTTCCTATTCAGTATATACTTGTATTAGTAAGAAGGGAAAAAAGGAGGAGACAAAATGAAACTTTGGAATCAACTAAAAGTAAACTTTGTAGGGTTCAGTCAGTCTTTCAGACGTTTTCCGATTACAGCAATTTGGCTTATTGTTTTGGCGGTAATAAATGCTATTCAAATTGAAAATAATATCGAGTCTTATGGACGCTTTGTGTATACTTGTTTCGTTGGTGCTCTACTAGCTGTAGTTGCACAACATCTCTATGAACGTTTTTTTATTAAAGAAAGTCATCGTTGGATTTTGTTAGCAAGCTCTGTTCTCTTAGCATTGGGATACAGTTTTCTATTACCCAGTGGGGATTTTGAAAAAATTGCTTATTCCATCCGCACCTTTGTAATTTTATTTTCTTTACTGATTGCCTTTATTTGGATTCCTACCATCCGGAACCAAAAAGTATTCTTTCATCAAAGCTTCTTAGCTACAGTAAAAGCCGGAGCTATTACCGTATTGTTTGCGGGAGTTCTCACTATTGGAGTGTCCGCAATTATTGCAGCAGTGGATCGTTTGCTTTTTGCAGTAGACTGGAACTTCTTATGGCAGATTTTAAATATCGTTTGGACATTGTTTGCAACCATGTATTTTTTAACTCTATTACCTAGAAGTTTTGATAGGAAAAGAAAGCCTTTCTCAAATGAAGAGATAAAAACAGTAGCAAATCCTTTTGATATACCGCGTTTCTTTGAAGTGTTATTGAGTTACATTGTTATTCCGCTAACAGCTATCTATACAATTATTTTGTTAGTCTACGTGGTTATGAATATTGGAGGAGAGTTTTGGACGGATAACCTGTTAGAACCAATGCTTGTTTCGTACGCATTAATTGTAATAATCGTCTACTTGCTTTCTTGTAATATAGAAAATAAGATGACCCTATTTTTCCGGAAAGTGTTTCCTAAAATCATGCTTCCAATCGTTCTTTTCCAAACAGTCTCTAGCGTGTTGAAGATTCAAGAAATGGGAATAACGTATGGGAGATATTATGTGATTTTATTTGGAGTGTTTGCTACAGTGGCAGGAGTGGTCTTTAGTTTCTTGTCACCATCAAAAAACGGGTTTATTGCAATTGCTTTGTTGGTGTTAGCAGGAATCTCGATTATGCCACCTATTGATGCTTTTACAGTAGCTCGCAATAGCCAGTTGGGTATTTTGAACAAAACTCTACAAAACAATGAGATGTTACAAAATAATCAAGTGATCGTAAAAAAAGATCTTCCGATAGCAGATAAAGTTTTGATTTCTCAAAGTCTTACTTCTTTATACGATATGGATGAGTTGGATCGTGTTCCGTATCTACCAGATACCTTTGAACCCTATGGACAAGAGATGGAAACGACATTTGGTTTCCCGTATACGTATTCAACAGAACAAGATAATGGGGAATTTGGCCAATCGGTATATTTAGAGTGGGAAAGTGGAAACGTAATTCCCTTAACCGGAACAGATTATATGGTTCGCAAGTATATTTATAAATCAGATAATGAGTTTAAAGAGCCCATTTTTATTCAATCAGATTCTAATGAAAAAACGTATACGTTAACTACTGAGTTATCTGAACCATACTACACGCTTCGATTACTAGACACTGAGAAAAAAGAGCTTATCGTAGTTGATTTACAACCACTATTTGAACAAGCTTTTGAAAAATCTTCAGGGAAGTCAGAAGTTGCACAAAAGGATATGACTTGGGTAGAGGAAAATGACGTAGTAAAAATAACCATAATAGCCATGAGCCTGGATGAGTATTCAGATCAAATAAATGCAGATCTTTACATCTTTATCGATATAAAATAAAGGATATATTTCCTTGAGTAATCTATACTGGATAAAGCATTCGGTATAGACTACTCAAGGGTTTTTATTGGAATCATTAAAAAGATACTAAAAAGCCAATAAATTGTTTCTTAATAATAGAGGGTCTAGTACAATAATATTATTGATATAAGGAGGAAAGTAAAAAATGATAGAAATACTAAAAGTAATTATTTTAGGAATTGTAGAAGGAATCACGGAATGGTTGCCAATATCTAGTACCGGACATATGATTTTAGTGGAAGAATTTATCCAACTGGATGCAACTGAAGCCTTTAAAGAAATGTTTTTTGTAGTGATTCAATTGGGTGCAATTTTGGCAGTAGTCGTTCTTTACTTTCATAAACTGAATCCATTTTCTCCTAAGAAGACAAAAGAAGAGAAAAAAGAAACCATGGAAATTTGGTATAAAGTAGTCATAGGAGTACTTCCTGCAGCGGTTTTAGGGTTACTTCTTGATGACTGGTTAAATGAACACTTTTATAATTATTGGGTTGTAGCAATTATGTTAATCGTATATGGAATTCTCTTTATTGTTATTGAGAATCGTAATAAAGGAAAAGAAGGGACCATTCGAACGTTTCAAGAGTTGTCTTATCGAACGGCATTCCTAATTGGAGTTTTTCAAGTTTTAGCTCTTATTCCTGGTACTTCTCGTTCTGGTGCTACAATTATTGGTGCCATCATTATGGGAACGTCCCGTTTTATTGCAGCAGAATATTCTTTTTTCCTTTCTATTCCAGTGATGTTTGGTGCAAGTGCCCTGAAGTTAATGAAATTTGGACTCGACTTCACAGGTATGGAAGCTCTCACTCTTTTAGTAGGAATGATTGTTGCTTTTCTAGTTTCCGTTTTAGCTATTAAATTCTTAATTGGATATATTCAAAAAAATGATTTCAAACCGTTTGGTTGGTATCGAATTATCCTTGGAGCATTAGTAATCGTCTATTTTGTTTTCTTTAGCTAAACAATGAGCAGGAAGCTTGAAAATTTAAGTATAAATAGATAAAAAGAGTAAAACTCTCTATAAGAGTTTTACTCTTTTTTAAATGAATAGACTTAAGAAATCTAATTCTGATAACATCGTAAGGGGGCGTCCACTACCTTGTAATTCTCTGACTTGCATAATTTTACGACTTTCAGAAGGAGTTCCAATCTTTTTCCAGTCACTTTCGGAGACAACTAGATAAGTTGTTTCATAAGAAAGCTGTGAATCAAAATGTCCACCTGCATTCACAACCATTTGTGCAGCAGTATTTCTGTTTATTTTTTTCATTCTTCCCGTAAAGCTGACATGTTTTTTATAAAAAGGATGAGTAGGATCAATAGCAAGAGAGTTTGGTGTAAGAATGGTCGACTTCTTAGTAGAGGTCGTTTTTTTCTTGCCCTTTTTTAGGCCAAATTTATGTGAAAACAATTGCCCCATTTGATAGTCATGTTCTTCAAGGAAGCCTTTTATTTCATAATCAAAGGGCCGCAATAGTTTGCTGGCGATTTCACCACAAGCTACTGCATCATCACTTGCATTGTGATGATTTTCAATAGATAGTTGATAATAGTCCAATACACTGACTAGGCTATTGCTACGTAAATCTAACAAGCGTTTTGCCATCATGCATGTGCAAAAATATTCATTATCCATTTTAGGAAGATGATAAGCTTCGATTGATTTCTGAAGGCAGTTCATGTCAAATTGTGCAAAATGTGCAACGAGTGGTGTATCTCTGATAAATGAACGGATTTCTGGATACAGTTCATCAAACCGTTTCTCATCGTGTATATCTTCTGGGTAAATACCATGTACACGGATATTAGAAGAACTAAAAGATTGCAAGGGATTAATGAGACTATAGTAACGGTCGACTTCTTTCCCCTCTGAAAAACGACTCAATCCGATGGAACAGATACTATCTCCACGGTTATTTGCTGTTTCAAAGTCAATGGCTATATATTCCAATTACCATCCTTCTTTCTTTTCATGAAAACTAAAACTATGTTATTTCTTCTATTTATTTGATTATATAGGATTAGAGATTATTATCAACTACAAATAATCGGGTAGTTAGAACCTAATAAGAAATGAATAGGTAGATATTATTACAAAGAGATATAAAACTACTTTTTTTAAAAGAACTTGTTTAATGATTATGTACCGAATGGGAAAAAAACGCTATGTTAGAGGAGAGTATAAAAAGGGGGTATATTTGATAGACTTTTTTAAGTATGGAGAAACGATAAAAAATAAAAGAGTACCGAGCAAAAGTTTCATAGAAATGTACCCGGTTTCTGTTAATAGTAAAGAAAAATGTCCCCTTGTACTTGTAATACCTGGAGGAGGTTATAATCACTTAGCAAATCATGAAGGAGAAGGGATAGCGAAGTGGTTAAATACTCAAGGCATACAGGCAGCGGTCTTTTATTATCAATTGCAACCAGTTTGTTTACAACTTCTACTTGATCAATTAAACGACTGTATGAACTCTTTAAAGGATCAATTTCATTTAATGGGTTTAGAAATAGATCAAATAGGGATGATTGGATTTTCTGCAGGAGGTCATTTAGCTGCATTAGCAAGTACAAAAAATAAAAGGAAGCCGGATTTTCTAATACTAGGTTATCCGGTTGTTACTTTAGAAAAACCATTTACTCATGAAGGTTCTCAAACGAAAGTATTAGGTGAATTATCAAGTGATCAAGATAGACTAAAATATTCTCCTGATCAATGGGTTTCTCTTGAAACTCCACCTGTTTTTCTTTGGCATACTGCAAATGACAAAAGTGTTTCTGTAGAAAACTCATTGCTTTTTGCTCAGCAATTAAGTAAACAAAATATTCCTTTCGAATTCCATGTTTTTCCAGAAGGAAGACATGGGTTAGGGTTGGCGAGAGAAGTACCGATAGTGGCTCAATGGACGATATTATTAAAAAAATGGCTAGAAAAAATAATAGGAAAGGAGTTTGAATATGAATGAAAGAAAGCCAGTAATTTTTATTGTAGGAGATTCTACAGCAGCAACAAAACTTCCTGAAAAAAAGCCGGAAGCAGGATGGGGAGAATATCTTCATGAATATTTTAATTCGGAAATTACTATTCAAAATGATGCAATGAATGGAAGAAGCACAAAATCATTTTTAGAAGAAGGTCTTTTTTCTGAAGTAGAAAAAAAATTTCAAAGAGGCGATTACTTATTTATACAGTTTGGTCATAATGATCAGAAATTGGAGGATTCATCTCGTTACACGCAACCATTCTCTGAATATCAAGATAATTTGAAATGGATGGTTCAAGCAGCACGTGAAAAAGAAGTAGAACCGTTTATTTTCTCTTCCGTTACGAGAAGAGCTTTTGAACAATCCCAGGTAGATCAAACCAATTTAGGGGAATATCCACAAGCAGCTCTGGAACTCGCTAAAAAAATGAATATAAAAGGAATTGATATTTTTTCAAAATCTTGTTCCTTACTGAATAAATTAGGAGAAGAGCATTCACAATTGCTTTTTTTACATCTCGAACCAGAAAAAAATGTAAATTATCCAGAAGGAGTAGCGGATAATACTCATTTTAATGAGAGAGGAGCAAAAATGATTGCAGAGTTAGTTGCACAAGAATTAAAAGAACAGTCTACAAGCTTACAAAAATATATAAAATAGAAAGGAAAATACTAAAATGACAGTACCATTACAGTTAGGAATTCGTGCGCATGATTTAGGACAAGTACCAATAGAAGAATTAATAGAGAGAATGAAAAAATATGATTTTAATCATGCTCACTTTGCTATGAAAAAATCTTTTCCGGATAGTGTCCATACTATTCAAAAAATGACACCTGGAACTGCGAATTATTTTTCATCTCAATTGAATAAAGAAGGTATAAAAATTTCTATATTGGGAAGTTATGTGAATATCGTGGCAAGTGACTTAGAGGTAAGGAAAGCAGCCATTGAAGACTTTAAAAAACATATTCATTTGGCAAAAGATTTTGGTGCATCCATGGTTGCTACTGAAACAGGTTCTGTAGGAAAAGGATATACAGAAGAAAACTTCACGGAGGAAGCTTTTCAAAGAGCGGTTGTTTCTGTAAAAGAAATGGTAGCTGAAGCAGAACGTTTTGGTGTAATCGTAGCAATAGAATCTGGAATTAATCATCCAGTTTATACAGCGCCTCTAGCAAAGAGATTGATAGATGAAGTTTCTTCTCCTAATTTAAAAATCATTTTAGATTGTGCTAATTTAATGTCGGTATCCAATTATGAAAACCAAAAAGAAGTCATTGAAGAAGCGTTCCACTTATTGGATAAAGATATTATTGCTTTACACATAAAAGACTTTATTGTAGAAGATGGAAAAGTGAAGATCGTACCAGTAGGACATGGTTGGATGGATTATGAACCTATTATGAAGTATGCGAAATATGAAAAGCCACATATCTATACATCATTAGAAGCAACTACAGAACCTTATTTAGAAAAAAGTGTTGCTCTTATCAAAGAAATTTATACTCGTGTCTAACAAAAAAAGGAGAACCCCTCAGAAGGGTTCTCCTTTTTATTTAGATGGATTTTTTTAACCTTTAACAGATCCAACCATAGCCCCTTTAACAAAGTACTTTTGTACAAAAGGATAAGCAATTAGCATCGGAAGAGTAGCAATTACAATAACTGCCATCTTAACAGATTGTGCTGGAGGGACTACATCTACTACTGAAGCATCTGCATTCAGTCCACTAGAAACTAATACGATTTGACGTAAGAGTACTTGTACGGGCCATTTAGCAGAGTCGTTGATGTATAGAATAGCTGATTGATACGTGTTCCAATAGTTAACTGCGTAGAAAAGAGAAATAGTTGCAATCGATGGTAAAGAAAGCGGTAAAATAATTCTAAAGAATACACCGAAGTCTGTACAACCATCCATTTTTGCAGATTCTTCTAGACTATCCGGAATTCCTTGGAAAAAATTCCGCATGATAATCATATTATAAGCACTGATAGCTCCAGGTAGAATCAACGACCATACCGAATCAATTAAGCCTAGTTTATTAACAACTAAGAATGTAGGAATCATCCCTCCACTAAAAAGCATCGTGAAAACGACTAAGAAGTTAAAGAATCCTCGTCCATGTAAATAACGTCTAGATAGAGCATATGCCATGAATGAAGTTAAGACCATACTTATGAATGTACCAATTCCTGTTACAAAAAGAGAAATACCAATACTGCGAAAAATCGTTGGAGTTGATAAGATATAACGATAGGCATCAGTTGTAAAAGTTCTTGGTATTAGAATAAAAGTCCTGGTTGTGATTTCTCCAGGTGTTGCAAAAGAAGTTGCAAGGATATTGATGAACGGGATCAAACAAATTAGAGAAAATAGAATTAAGAAAGTTAGATTGAAAATATCAAAAGCTTTCTCACCTTTTGATGAATATTTCCATTTTTTAGAATCTTTCATGCTAACCTTTTTTCCTACTGAGTTCGTTTTACTCATATTAATACTAACCTCCATATTCAAATACTACACTACGTCTACAAGTTAGCCGAAATAAAACTTTAAAACGTTTACAGATAAATCTTAACAAGAAAGAAGGAGGACGTATATAATCACCATTACAGTAGAAGGATAAAAGAGCTAAAATATATTTTCAATAAGAGAATCCTTAAAAAAAAATTTTAAAAGAGTGATCATTTTTTTTAAAAAATAGAATTAAAAACCTAAAAAAACAATCATTGCTTCTGTGAAACCTCACGTTTGTAAGGGTGTACAAGCATTATAGTGGTTCCGCTTTCAATAGTGGGAAAATGATTATTTAAGTAATCTTCTATAATGTGTAAGATGAATGTAGCCGAAATGAAAGAAACGATTCACATTTATACTTACTCATGACTTTATATGAATAGAAATTAGGAGGAATCCGCATTGGGAAAAATGGTAAATAATGTAGCGAATTCCGTGAATATTACAGAGAACTCTGTTCCGATTCAGCGGACTGCAAAAGAAATAAAAGTACGTGCTCGTAAAAAGAAATGGGCACAGATCCAAACAAATAAGTATTTATATGTGATGTTATTACCAGGTGTTATCTACTTCCTTATATTCAAGTATCTTCCTATGGGAGGTTTGGTAATTGCATTTCAAGATTACCAACCATGGAATGGAATATTAGGTAGTCCATTTGTAGGTTTGAAACACTTTATTCGATTATTCACAGAAGATACATTCGTTCTTCTTATGAAGAATACGTTAGTGATTTTCGGATTGAACATCGTCCTATCTTTTCCGTTTCCGATAATAATAGCACTGTTCTTAAATGAGTTACGAAGTGCAAAATTGAAGAAGAGTATTCAGACAATTATTTACTTGCCTCACTTCATGTCTTGGGTAATCGTAGTTTCTATATTCTATGTATTGCTTACTACTGAAAATGGAGTAGTGAATAATATCATTATGGCTAATGGTGGTCAACGAATTTCATTCCTTACAGATCCAAACTGGTTACGACCTATTTATATTTTCCAACAAATATGGAAAGGCGCCGGATGGGGAACGATTGTTTACTTAGCTGCTATAACGAACGTGGATGAACAACTTTTTGAAGCAGCTGATATGGATGGTGCAAATCGCTTCCGTAAAATTTGGCATATTACTTTGCCAGCTATCCGACCAACCATCATTACTTTATTGATTTTGAAAATAGGAGATGTTTTAGAATTAGGTTTCGAGCATATGTTCCTATTGATGAACTCTATGAATAAAGAAGTTGCACAAATTTTTGATACCTTTGTCTATACTGCTGGTATCAAAAACGGTCAGTTAAGTTATTCTACTGCAGTTGGGCTATTTAAAGGTCTGATTGGTCTTGTTCTAGTTGTAATGGCGAATAAGTTAGCGAAGAAAATTGGAGAAGATGGCGTTTACTAAGGTTTTTGAAGTAGGAGGTTCATCATGCTTTCATTAGATAGAATTGTTAAAATCAACGATTTCATGATTGGTATTTGGAAAGTAGCCTATTTGAATGTATTATGGATAGGCTTCTCCCTTCTCGGATTAGGTATTTTCGGGGTGGGACCCGCTACCTATGCGATGATGAAATATTATGATCGTTGGTTAAGATGTGAAGAGTCATTACCGGTAGCGAAAACTTTTTGGAAGTTTTATAAAGAACGATGGAAGCAATCCGTTCTGATTAGTTGGATTGGATTGGGAATCATTTTTGTCTTAACGATTAATATTTTCAATGTAATAGAATGGTATTTGCAAGTAGGAAATGTAATGATGCTTGCTTTAACGGTAGTAGGCATGACTCATATTTATAATGTCATGGCTGCATTGAAATTCCAAACCATTCGTGAGATGGTTAGAGCCTCTTTTATGATGGGGCTCGGATATCTCCACTATACGATTATTTTATGGACAGTAGTAATAAGTTTGTATTACCTACTATCTGTCAACTTCATTAGTCTTTTATTCCTTTTTGGAATCGGATTCATAGGGTTCTGTATCTCATTTGTAGGGAAAAGAATTGTTATGGAATTTGAAGAATCCACAGAGGATAAAGAAACAAAAAATATATTATTAAAAGGAGAGTCAAAATGAAAAGAAGCAAAAGATTTGGTATGTTTACTAGTGTATTGACTGCAAGTATTTTACTGGCTGCATGTGGTGGAGACGGGGCAGGAGATACAGCAGACTCAGTTTCAAAAGGAAATAACAACACTTCGGATACATCATCCAGCGTTGTAGAAAATACAAGCACAAAAGACTCAGTATCTTGGATGGCAATGCTACATACTCCAACACCTCCAAGTGGGGAAGTAGAAAGTAAGCTAGAAGAGTATACAGGAGTAGACATTGAGTTTAACTGGGTGCCAGATGCATCTAAAGAAGAACGTATTAATGCAGCACTTGCATCTAATACATTAGCTGATATTGTTTCACTTACACAAATTTCTAATACAACGGTTCGACAGTCACTTTCTTCTGGAATGTTCTGGGATGTAGAACCGTACTTATCAGAATTTGAAAACCTATCGAATATTTCTGAAGCTACTCTAGATGCTTCTCGTATTGATGGTCATATCTATGGTGTTCCTTTCCAAAAACCAATTGCTCGTTACGCTACTTTAGTGCGTAAAGATTGGTTAGAAAATCTAGGATTAGATGTTCCTCATACAATGGATGAACTTAAAGAAGTAGCTCGCGCCTTTACGGAAGATGATCCAGACGGAAACGGTCAAGATGATACGGTAGGATTTGTTGATCGAGCTGAATCTGTTGTACTTGGTTTCCGTACGATGACTGGATTCTTCGGAGCTGATAATTATTTCCACGTAACCGAAGATGAAGAAGTGATTCCATCCTTCATGCAACCAGAATATAAGGAAGCAATGGAATGGTATCGAGATATTTATAAAAATGATTGGATGAACTCTGACTTTGCAGTTATGGCGAAAAATGATCAAAAAGATTATATTGCAACTGGTAAAGGTGGAATTGTAGTCAGTGGTGCATACGATGCTAACAACTATCTAAGTGCAACAGCTGGAACAGACCAAGAGGACATTATGGATTGGGAAATCATTAATGATATGACTTATAAAGATGTTCCTCGTCGTGTATTATCTGATACAAATGGTGGTATGGGTGGTTGGTTAGCAATACCTAAAACCAACGTTGAAACAGAAGAAGATTTAAAAGTTGTTTTACAATTTATCAATGATTTGATTGATGAAGAGCCATTCACGTTAATGACTCAAGGTGTTGAAGGAGTTCACTATGAAATTTCTGATGACGGCGTTTATAATAAGCTAGATGACACTTTATGGCAACAAGAAGTACAACCATTTGCTGGTTCTCGTCCTTCTGAATTAGTAACAACGTTTAAAGCAGCTTCTGAATTGACGAACCTTTCCAATGAGAAAATTGCAGAAAATGCTGAGTTTGCAGTAATCAACCCAGCGCAGTCTTTAAATTCTGAAACGTATACATCCGATTGGAGTACACTTGTTGAAGGAGTTGAAGATGCGTATTACAAATACATGATGGGTGAAATTGAAATGGACGGTTTTGATGCAGCAGTTGAAAAATTCCTGCAAAATGGCGGACAAAATATTATTGATGAGTATTCAGCAAGCTATAAAGAAAACAAATAATGAATTTTGTTTAAAAAAAATCCCTTTCCTGAAATCTTGGGAAGGGATTTTTTATATCCAAATGGAAATTGATTCCGCTTTCTTTTCAACGAAAATGATTATATATGGAATAAGAAAAATGTTATATGATAGGAATTATAACGTGGATGGAGGCTATTATGACAAATACTATTTCAGAAAAAGTACTGACAACTTTATTAGATAGATATCCTTTGATGCCTGATTTGAAGAAATATCATGGTAAATGGTCTTATGACTTTGGTGTGGTGCTAATGGGAGTCAAAGAAGCATATATTCAAACCGGTGATGAACGTTACTACGACTATATCAAAAAACATCTAGATTTCTATATTGGAGAAGATGGTTCGATTAAGAATTATCATTTTGAAGCCATGAATATTGATTACGTGAATAACGGAAAATTATTATTTCTTTTATTCAAAAAATCAGGAGAAGTAAAATATAAAAAAGCGTTAGATCAACTATATAATCAAATAGAAAATATGCCAAGAACCTCTGAAGGAGGCTTCTGGCACAAAAATATTTATCCCAATCAAATGTGGTTAGATGGATTATATATGGGGTCACCATTTTATGCAGAATATTTACTAACATTCAAAGATGGAGAAGGATTGGAAGATGTTATCCAACAATTTAAAATCTGTTTCAAACAAACCTCAGATGAAGAAACAGGTCTTTTATACCATGCTTGGGATGAGAAGAAAGAACAAGATTGGTGTGATCCAGAAACAGGACTTTCTAAGAACTTCTGGGGCAGATCAATGGGCTGGTATGTGATGGCATTAGCTGATGTAATTGGCTTACTGTCTGATAAACATGAATATCGAACAGAATTAGTTGAACAACTACGTCACTGTATGGAAGCTTTGAAAAAAGTACAAGATTCCGAATCAAAAGTTTGGTATCAAGTCCTTGATAAAGGAACTGAACGAGGAAATTATCTAGAGGCGTCCGCTTCGAGTATGATTGTTTATGCAGCTGCAAAAGCTTATCGACTAGGAGTCTTGGATGAGTCATGGAAAACTTTCGTATTGGAAAGTTATGAAGGAGTCCTAGAAGAATTTGTTTTTTACACAAAAGAAGATTGGGTAAATCTTGTTCGTAACTGCGAAGTAGCAGGATTAGGCGGAGATGATAATCGAGATGGAACTTTTGTATACTACATAAGTGAGCCGATTTGTACAAATGATTTTAAAGGGTATGGTTCGTTTTTACAGGCCGCTTTACAAGTAGAACAAATAAAAAAAGTTAAATAAACTCTATAGTATTAGGATGTAGCTACAGAAGACGATTTTGAAAAGAGGGAATACAATGAATCGCAAATGGGAAAAAGGAATAGGAATTACGGGTGCACTTTTAGTAGTTATTTTCCTAGGAGGCTTTGCAGTAACCATTAATCAAATAAATATGGCTGATTTTCAAGATACGATTGTTCCTATATTTAAAGATGTTATTCCTAATATAGAAACGGCTGAAGGTCTGGAGAGTATGAAGACATTGGGTGCTTGGTTTAGTGTGACTGTTTTTTTAACTATAATTATGGTAGCACTAGGAACTTTATTTGTAACTAGAAATAAATATCCGAAGAGAGCCGCAATTTTTTATGGATTAGCTGGGTTGGTAGTTCTTATTGGGAGTCAACTAATTGCCTTTCCTCTTGCATTCATTTTCTTTGTTGTTGCAGGTTTATGTATGTGGAGACAACCCGGACAGCAAATGGAATAGTTCCTTTTCTAATAAAAATAGGACAAAGAGTCTCGTTTATAGAGTCTCTTTGTCCTATTTTAAAATTAAAGAGGAGTATGCATTTTTCGATATTCTCCAGGAGTCATGTTTTCCTTCTTTTTAAAGGAACGAATAAAGTTTTGTGGATTGCGATATTGGAGTTTTTGGGAAATGACTTTGATAGTTACATCTGTTTCTCTCAACCATTTCTTTGCGATATCAAATCGAAAACCAGTCAGATAATCACTAAAGGTTATTCCAGCTTCTTTTTTAAAGATATTGCTTAAATAGTTGGGATTATAGTGTAAACGATCTCCAATTAATTCTAAGGAAATATCTTCCATATATTCACTTTCAATAATCTCGATGATTTGTTCTGATAAACCTTTAAACTGTTGAGAAGTTTTCTCGCTCATCTCTTCAACTAAGGGAAGAATCAAATCTTTAATAAGTGTAAATTCCAATTCACTAGGATTATGTGTGTTCAATATAATTCCGTATAACTCTACACCTTGTTCTTCCGTTAAGAATTCTGATTTCATGGACTGTGATAATTGAATCAAGTTCAAAACAAAACGTAAGAGTGCTACTTGAACGTTAATGGGATTATTGCTAGACATAAAAATTTTTTCTAAGAATATTGGTGCAATGTCATTAGCTTTATCTACCTCGCCCAGGCGTATAGATTGGAATAGATTATTTTCTAATTCTTCTGGATATTGTGAAATTTCTGGTACTGCCAAAAGTTCTTCTACTTCATGATAAAAAATAACAGCCTGCTTTCCTAAAATAAGGTGATAGGTTAAGGCTTCTTTTCCTTTATCTAGATTTTCTTTAGATTCTAATAATTGATCATAAAAGGGAGAAAAAGAAATACTTACAGATATTTTCATATAATCTTTTAACGTTTTAATAATGGTACGAGCATATTCTGAAGCTACCTTTTTACTTTGTTCAAAAGTATCTTCTTTAAAAATAAGCATCGTTACTTGTATTTCATCGTTTAGAACAATGGGGGTAAGTCGTAATTCAGTTGGAATTAACTCCTTTACCATTTCATTTATTCCAAAAAGAAAGATATCTTTATTTTTTATTTCTCGATCACCATAGTCATCAAGCTGAATAAGCATAAGAGCATAGGTTTGTTTATTCTCTAAAGGATATTGGTATAACTTCATTTTATTTTCTAATTCTGATTTAATAATACGATTACGGTACAGATTGAGCATAAATTGTTTTTTCAATTCTGGTTCATCGCGTTCATAAAGATTTTCTAAGGATTTTTTCTCTGTAACAATGGTGTTGATACTTTCAGAAATAAATTCCCAGTCATTTTCTTTTTTATCTTTGGAAGGATTATAATTTAAACTGTTTTTTAGTTTTTCAATTGGCTTTGTAAATCGAGATGCTAAGAAGTAAGAACCTCCTACAGAGGTAAAAATTAAAATAATAGCTAGTAAAGAAAGTCCATATTTAGATATAGATAAAGCAGAGTCAATCTCCTGATGGTCTAAAAAAGTGACATAAATCCATTGATTATAGTCAGATTTTGTAAAAATAAAATTAGATTCTTTATTTTGATTATCTATATTTTTTATGATCCCTGTATTTTTTTTTCTGCTTGTATTTTAAGTTCTGATATAAACTCTTCGTTCATATGAGGGACTTCATTGCTGATATTCGCTGAATAAATTATTTCATCATTTCTATTAATGATATAAAAAGGAGTAGTGGCACTACTTACTTCTAGTAAAGAATAAATACTTTGATTTGGTATTTCAGCCATTCCTATTGCTGATTTATGGGTTGAGAAAATAGGTAGTAAGCTAACAGATACAATACTATCTTCACCTTTTACCCAATAAAGGTTTTCTGTCCTTTCCTCCACGTAGTAGTCTTTAAACTGCTCTACTTCTTCTTCGGTCAATTGTTGGAGTGAGCCTTCACGTATTCGCCATTGTCCATCTAGACTGGTCATGGAGTAGTTTGTTCCTGGTAGACTGAAAATCGAAAAATAATTTAACTGTGAATTAATTTCTCTATATTGTTTGAAATCTCTGGTTTGTAAGGGTTTTTTTACCATTTCTAAAAAAGAAGGAGTTGTACTATATGCATTAAACGATTTTTCAATCGTTTGGATTTCTCTTTCAAAAGTATTTTTTATTTGGTTTGTTGAAGTGATTTTACTATTTGTAATGTTTTCCATGACAGAATCTTTTGTAGAAAGAAAAATATAAGAGATGAAAGAAATAATTAAAAAAATACTCACAAGTGAAAATGTTACAAAAATATTTGTAAAAGAACTACCGTGTCTTTTTTTCAATTTTTTCAGACCTCCTTCGAATAAATTAGTTCAGTGGTTAACACTTTTCTTTATTATTATAACGATGATACATAAAAATTGAAAGAGCAGCAATGATAGCGTTTTAATGTTTGCTTTATGTGAATTTTATTTATGTAGTTATATAGGTGTTTTTTATTCTTTTTATAATCATTAGCTTAGAAGTAATCATTATCTTTGCATATGTAGAATAAGCCTAATTAGGCATCTTAAAGAGTATGCTATCAACAAAGGATTATATACGGAACCCTTTTATTTGCCTACTATGAAAGGGGTAACAACATTAATGAGTCAGGCAACTGATTAATAAAACAATAAGGAGAATGTTTATTTATGGCTATATTCAATGTGGTTGATTATGGTGCTGTTGGTGATGGAAAGACCATTGTAACGGATCAATTTAATGAAGCGATTGCAGCAGTGAAACAAGCAGGTGGCGGAACGGTCTATGTTCCATCAGGAATTTTTCGTGTTAGTTCTCTACGATTAGAAAGTAACATGGAACTTCATGTGAGCCCGGGAGCTACTTTATCCTTTATAACCGAACAAGAATCTTATCCCGTTGTATTCTCCCGCTGGGAAGGATGGACACAAGATGTTTATCAATCCTGTTTGTATGCGGAAGATGCTGAGAATATTATTGTGAGTGGAGGCGGAGTGCTAGATGGAAATGGTCAAGATTGGTGGGATTTATTCCGCAATCACCGTGAAGATTTGAAATATCCACGTCCAAAATTAATTAGCTTCCAAAATTCTAAACGGATTACTATCAAAGATGTTCAACTACGTAACTCTCCAAGCTGGACGATTAATCCGATTCTCAGTTATGACATCACTGTAGACAATGTGTCTATTTTAAATCCAGCAGATTCTCCAAACACAGACGGAATCAATCCTGAATCGTGTTCAAATGTTCGAATTTCAAATTGTAACCTTGACGTTGGTGATGATTGTATCGCGATAAAAGCTGGAACAGAAGATGCTAGAGAATTAGTTCCTTGCGAAAACATCACGATTACTAATTGTACCATGATTCATGGACATGGTGGAGTAGTTATTGGAAGTGAAATGAGTGGAGACATTCGCAACGTGACTATTTCCAATTGCGTATTCAAGCAAACAGATCGAGGTATTAGACTGAAAACTCGTCGTGGAAGAGGCGGAGTAGTTGAAGATATACGTATTGATAATATTGTGATGGATGAAGTGATTTGTCCATTCATCCTTAATCTCTACTATTTCTGTGGACCACGTGGAAAAGAAAAATACGTTTGGGATAAGAATCCGTACCCAGTTACAAAAGAAACTCCAGGATTCCGCAGAATTCATTTTAATAATATTACAGCTCGAAATGTACAGGGAGCTGCTGGTTTCATTTATGGTTTGGCTGAAAATTATATAAGTGATATTACCTTTAACAATATCGATATTCATATGGCTGAGGGAGCTGAACCAGGAGAAGTTGCGATGATGACTGGATTAGAGCATATGAACAATCGTGGTTTCTATATCGGAAATGGCGAAAATATTCTCTTGAATCATGTTTCTGTAGAAAATCATGAAGGTCCAATGATTTATTTAGAAAACTGTCGAAATGTAGTCACAGAGAAATGTGTATCAAAAGGTACAAAGAAAACTGAATTATTAGTAGAAGAAAAAGAAATTAACTTCGCTTAATAAAATAAATATGGGAAGAGGAGACGGAAATATGGTGAAGGATCAACTATGGTCGCTTCTGGGAGATTTACCCCTAAATCCATCCCTGGATGCAATAAAACTTTCAGAAGTAGTTCATGATGGATATTTACTTGAAACGTGGTCATTAGACTTAAATGGTGAAGAGCGTGTTCCAGCATATTTTGCTAAGCCGTTAAAAGGAAAAGGTCCTTTTCCACTTGTGTTGGTGAATCATTCTCATGGTGGAATGTACGATCGTGGAAAGACAGAAATGATTGATCCTTCTCATTATCTTCAGTCTCCCTCTTATGCAAAAACATTAACAGATATGGGATATGTGGCTGCCTGTATTGATATGTGGAGTTTTGGGGAACGCTCTGGTCGTAAAGAAAGTGAACTTGTTAAAGGAATGTTGTGGAAAGGACAAGTTGTTTGGGGAATGATGCTCTTTGATAATATGCGCTTTTTAGATATTTTATTGGAACGAGAAGATGTCGATCCTAAACGAGTTGCTACGATTGGTATGTCAATGGGTGCGATGCAATCTTGGTGGCTAGCAGCATTGGATCAACGGATAAAAGTAATTGTTGATATAGGTGGACAAGTAGATGCTGAGACACTTATGAAGAATGGACGTTTAGATAAACATGGATTTTATTCTTATGTTCCGGGTTTTTTAAAATATTTTAGTACGTTTGATGTTCAAAAACGAATTTCTCCAAGAAAACGTTTAACCTTGGTTGGAGATCACGATGGAAATTGTCCTTTGGAAGGTGTCCAGTTGTTGGATGAGAAATTAAAAAAGGTGTATGATGAAGCTGGCGTTCCAGAAAACTGGAAAACAGTTATTAGTGGTTGTGGACATTTGGAAAACTCAGAAATGCGCTGGCATTGGACTAATTTCCTAGCAGAGCACTTATGAATAATATTAAACAAGAGAAACTACTAGTCGGTAATTTTCCCTATTGTGATTTTTCTACAATAAAAGAAGCAGTTGATTTTTCGGAGAAACAAGAAAAGCAAGTTCCATGTACCATTACTATTTTGGAAGGAGTATATGAGGAACGAGTCGTTATCAAACGTTCGAATTTGACTCTAAAAGGAATGGGCAATGTTGTATTGACAAATGCTCTAGGTGCAAGAGAAAAAGATGAAAATGGTTTAGAATTGGGAACATTTCGGACGGCTACGCTTTTTGTAGGTGGGATTCAAAATATGATAGAGAATCTTACTGTTGAGAATACAGCTGGGTGTGGAGAAATAGCAGGGCAAGCTCTTGCTGTTTATGCGGATTGTGATGAGAGCGTATTCAAAAAATGCCGATTCCTAGGGTATCAAGATACACTCTTTACGGGACCTCTTCCTCCTAAACAAAAAGATGGGACCGATTTCTTTTCACCGGAACATAAAAACCTTAAAAATAAATATCGTCAATATTATGTAGATTGTGTAATTGCTGGTTCAATTGATTTTATTTTTGGAGGAGCTACAGCAATTTTTCAACGTTGTGAGATTCGCAGTCGAAAAGAAAAAATCCGAAGTGGTGGTTATATTACGGCAGCAAGTACACCAAAAGAAAGTAAAATTGGCTTTATCTTCCAACATTGTTGGTTGACAGCCGAGGAAGGTGTAGAGCAAGTTTACTTAGGTAGACCTTGGCGACCATATGCAAAAACCTACTTTGTAGATTGTGAGTATGGTCAACATATTCATCCAGAAGGATGGAACGACTGGTCCAATGAAAAGAATAGACAAACAGTTGATTATCGCGAATATTTTAGAAATGAAAACGGTTATAGTGAAGGTAGTGAACGCGCTTCTTGGAGTAAACAGTTTATACAAGAAGCAGATTCAAAAGAATGGTTTGCTATCTTTGAAAATCAATTTTTCAAAAATGCGAGTAGAAATGAGGGATAGATGAATGCAAAAGAAAATAAAAAATCCTATCTTACCTGGTTTTAATCCTGACCCGTGCATATTGAGAGTAGAAGATACTTATTATATCGCTGTATCTTCTTTTGAATGGCTCCCGGGAGTACGTGTTTATGAGTCAACGGACTTAGTGAATTGGGACTACTGTACTGATATTTTAACTAACCAAGTTCACCTACAAGGTAATCCTATTAACTGCAGTATTTGGGCTCCACAATTAAGTTATTCCGATGGAGAATTTCATCTTCTGTATACCGATGTGAAAAGTTCTCAGCGACCATTTAAAGATTGTCACAATTATTTGATTTCCTCTTCTAGTATAAAAGGGCCTTGGTCTGAACCGATTTATTTAAACAGTAGTGGCTTTGACCCTTCTCTTTTTCATGATAAAGATGGCAGAAAATGGATATCAAATGCATTATGGGATTATCGAATGGATACGCCTAACAAATCTTCAGGGATTGTGATTCAAGAATATTCACCAACTGAAAAACGTTTGATTGGAGAACCAAAGAAAATTTTTGATTGCACGGATTTAGGTAAAACAGAAGCTCCTCATCTATACCAAAAGGATGGTTTCTATTATCTAATGTTGGCAGAAGGGGGAACAGGTTCTGGTCATTCCGTAACAATGGCACGCTCCAAAAACGTGCTTGGACCTTATGAAGTAGATCCTCATTATCCAATGATGACTTCTAGTCAAAATCCAGAAGCAGGGCTACAATGTGCTGGACATGCCAGCTTGTTGGAAACTCCTGAAGGAGAATGGTATATCGTTCATTTAGCAACTCGTCCTTTGAAAGATCAATTTGCTATCTTAGGCAGAGAAACGGCTTTACAAAAAGTCTACTGGGATGAACAAGGATGGTTGCGATTAGATCACAAAGGGACTGTTCCTGCAATGGAAGTTCCTGTTCCGAAAGGGTTTATAGGAGAAATAAAAAACAAACAAACAGATTTCCATGACGATTTTAATTCTGCAACACTAAAATCAAATTGGAATAGTTTGCGGATGATGGTGGATGAACAGTGGTGCTCCTTAAAAGATAGAAAAGGATATTTGAGACTCTATGGTGGTGAATCCCCACATAGTCTGTTTCGTCATCACCTCATTGAATTCGTCAAACTGACTTTCATTTCCGAGCAGAAACAGCTATTGAATTCACACCGACCAATTTCTTACAGATGGCAGGTTTACTATTATTCTTAAACCCAGAAAATTATATATACGTTTATATTACTTTTGAAGAAAATAGTCGTGTGTTGCGAGTTATGAATTGTAAGAATGGAACGCACTCATTGACAGATGTCAAGATAGATATTCCAGTTGAAAAAGGACTACCGATCCAGCTTGCAGTGAATGTAAATCATGAAAAATCTGAATTTTATTATCGCTTTTCAAATCAAGAACAATGGAAACTAGTTCATGAAGAAAAAGATATTACATTCTTATCGGGTGGATTCACCGGTAATTTTATTGGAATTGCTTGTCATGATATGAATCAATATAAAGGTAGCCATGCTGATTTTGAGTATTTTTGTTATGAAGGAAAAGATTATTTAAAAAAAGGAGAAGATAAAATGATAAACGAAGCAGATAAAATGAGCAATTTGAAAAAAGACGAATTTTTCCAAACAGAAGAAGGGAAAACATATAAAGTTTACCCTAAGTCTTTTGCAGAAGAAGGTCAAACGGAGTTGTTGATGTTTAAAAAAGAGGGCGAAAAGTTCTTATTTGTAAAAGGGAACGGTCCATTATTTGATGAATTAGAAGGGAAAGAAATATCAGAGCAAACAAAAATAGTACCAGCTAATCATGCAAATCGTTTAGTATTAAATAAATTTTTTGAATATACAAAGCCTCGTGCATTTGGTAATAAAGTTACGACAATGGGTGTAGGAGATCGCTTAGGATTAGCTTCACCAGGACATATTGAAATTATGCGTCAATATAAAGTGAAACCAGTTCTTGCACAACAAAGTATCCGTGAATTAAGTCTAACGGAACGTGATATTAATGATGTTTTAGATTCTGCTGCTTATGCAACCTTACAAGAAGGATATACAGGTGGATTTGGCGCAGATGGTGACCATTTAAAACTAGAAGAAGATATAAAGTTGGCACTAGATTCAGGAATGTCTATGCTCACACTAGATTGTTCCGATTACATCCGCAACGAAGTTCCATCTATGACTGTTGAAGAGCAAGAAACAGAATATAATAAACTATCATCTGACGTACGAGATCATTATGAGTCAAAATATTTAGATAAAACCTTTGATGTAGAAGGAATGGATATTGCTTTTGATAAAGAAGAATTAGTTTACAATGTCTTGCTATATTTAGATGCTTTGAATTATATGGAGCATATCTATAAAGAATATATTCAAAAAGCTGATCATGAGATTGATTTTGAAATCTCCATTGATGAAACAGAGACAGTAACGAAACCAGAATCTCATTTCTTTGTGGCAGAAGAGCTGATTAGTGAAGGAGTAAAGGTAAATAGTCTAGCACCTCGCTTTATTGGAGAATTCCAAAAAGGGGTCGACTATATGGGTGACTTAGTTGATTTTGAAGCAGACTTGAAAAAGCATGCTTTGATTGCGAGACACTTCGATTATAAACTAAGTATCCATTCTGGAAGTGATAAGTTCTCCGCATTCCCAATTATTGCCAAGCATACGAATGGATTATTCCATTTAAAAACAGCGGGAACAAACTGGTTAGAAGCCGTTCGTGTCTTAGCAAAACATAATACAGATTTATTCCGTAGAATGCATCGTTATGCATTTGAACATTTCCCAGAAGCACAAGCGTATTATCATATTACTCCAGACCTAGATGCAATCAAGCCTTTGGATGAAGTCTCGGATGAAGATTTACCAGAATATATGAACGATCGTAATGCACGTCAAGTATGGCATGTTACGTACGGTGTGCTGTTAACAGCTACTGATGAAGAAGGAAATCGTTTGTTTAAGCCAGAATTTTTTGAAAATATGGATGAGTTTGAAGAAGAGTATAAAGGCTCTTTAGCTAGCCACATTGGAAAACACTTAGAAACCTTACAAATACCAAAAGCTACTCATTAATAAAAATAATGAAATAGAAAGGAAGGATAGAATGGGATTTATTAATGCAGATTTTATGTTGAATAATGAAACAGGAAAGCATTTATATCATCGTTATGCAGAAAAAATGCCGATTTTTGATTATCACTGTCATTTGATTCCAGAATGGATTGCTAAAGATCATGAGTTTAAAGATATTACAGAACTTTGGCTATCAGGAGACCATTATAAATGGCGTGCGATGCGTGCGAATGGAGTACCTGAACGTAAAATTACTGGAGATGCATCCTCAGAAGAAAAATTCGAAGCATGGGCAGAAACAGCTGAAAATACAATTGGAAATCCATTATTTCATTGGACTCAATTAGAATTAAAACGCTACTTTGATATTGATGACCTTCTTTCTAAAGATAATTGGAAAGAAATTTATGATAAAGCCAATCAAATTTTGAAAGACAAAAAACTTACGGCTCGCAAATTGATTGAGATGTCGAATGTGACCTTTATTGGAACAACAGATAATCCAACAGATTCTTTGGAGTATCATGATCAGATCAGTAAAGATGATTCTTTTCATGTGAAAGTGGCTCCATCATTCCGTCCAGACGAGGCCTTCCATATTGATGATGAACGATTTGTAGGATTTTTAGACCGAATGGAGACTATTTTTGGAACACGTCTCACTTCCTATCGACAATTAAAAGAACAACTGCAACAGCGAGTTAATTATTTTGATGAGCGAGGAACGCTTGCTTCTGATCACGCATTAGAAAATATGGTTTATCAAGAAGCTACAAAGGAAGAAATAGAAACTATTTTTCAAAAGGCATTGAATCAAGAGACTATTACGAAAAAAGAAAAAGAGCAATATTTAACTCGTATTTTAGTCGATTTAGGTGAAATGTATGAAGAAAAAGGTTGGGCTATGCAAATTCATTTTGGAGCATTGCGTAATAACAATGAATACTGGTATAACAAATTGGGTCCAGATGTTGGGTTTGATTCCCTCCATGACTCTGTGGAAGATGGTCGTCATTTGAACCAACTTTTAAATGCAATGGCAAAAAACAAAAAACTGCCAAAAATGATTATTTATAACTTAAATCCAACTCAAAATCATATTGTCGCAAGTGCTGTTGCAAACTTCCAAGTGAATGATGAAGGTATTAAAAACAAAGTTCAGTTTGGAGCCGGCTGGTGGTTTAATGATACGGAACAAGGAATGTTACGTCAGATGGAAACCTTGGCTGACCATGGTTTATTGATGAATTTCGTGGGGATGTTAACTGATTCGAGAAGTTTTGTTTCTTATCCGCGTCATGAATATTTCCGTAGAATTCTTTGTAACTATATAGGTGAACAAGTTGAATTGGGCAAATTCCCTCAAAATGAAGAATTATTAAAAAAATTAGTAGAAAATGTATGTTACAACAATGCAGTAAGCTACTTTAAAAAATAATTAAAGAAGATTGGAAGAGAGATTATCGCATTTTCCGGGATAGTCTCTTTCTTATTAATTAAAGTGAAAGTTAGGGAGAACTTCTTCCTACCATTCTTCAGTTTTCAGTGCCCATTATTCTCAGTAGTTTAGTCAACACGTTATATAATCTTGTCGATACATTTTGGTTAGGGAAAATTGGACCAAATGAGTTGGCAGCAATCACAATTGTCACTCCACTCCAACAAATAACTACTTCTTTTGGAGCAATGCTCTTGCCACGGTCGTGCTGTATGTCTTTTATTTATTAGGAATATGGAAAAAGAATAAAGTATTAGAGTATTCAAAAGAAACATACAAAATAGAAAGGAAAGGAGTAAAGTCCATGAAACTAAAGAAAAAGGGATTATTTTCATCACTTAGCTCAACTATAAATGCCTTTTATATTTTGTTAATTGTTTTGTTTGTTGTATTAACAGGCTCTATTTTATATTTTGTTGCAAACAACCAAATTTATAAAAATACAGAAACAAACATGCAACAGACTTTAGATCAAAAACTAGAATACCTTTCCTTTTTATATCGAGATATTTTTGAACAATTCTACTTTCTAACCCAAAATATTGCCGTTGAAAAATTAAATGATTCTATTCAATCCTCACCACAAAGTTATTTGAGTTTGACAGAGGAAGTAGAATTTTTTTATAACCGAAATAGTAATTTTATTGATTCTATCTATATTAATTTAGGAAATGACGCCTATTTGATTACTGAATCAACCCAACAAGAAGTGAGTCCTTCCTTTCAGAAAGAACTTTATTATTCTTTTGAAAACGAGACGAATGAGGGTTATTTCTGGTTAAATAATCACGAAGATCCAATTTTTGACCAAAGCCAAGATGTTCAATCCATCGTATATCTGCTTAATGGAAATCAAAATTCATTGAATGGATTAATGGTAGTTAATTTAAAGACTAGTTTTATTCAAAATATTCTTCAAGATACTTCTATGGATGGCGGATACATGATGTTAGTAGATCCAAAAGGATACTTAGTGCCTGAAGAAGTGGAAGAAAACCAAGAGTTAAATCAAAGAATATTTAACCTTTTTAAAGAGGACTCTTTAAATGAACAAAATCAAGAAATCTCTTTAAATAGTAAGGAAAAATATTGGCTGCGTAATGGAACAGTAGGTACAAATAAATGGGAATTAGTATTCGTTTCTCCTAAAACGTCACTTTTACAATCCACGTCCGTTATCTTTTTGATATTTTTGTTAATTTCCTTAATTCTTTCCGTTTCAGCTACTTTCTTTTTACAAATTGTACGACGATATATTTCGGCTCCTATAAAAAACTTAGCAGAAAGTATGCTTACGACAGAGACGTATCATGAGAAACTTAAATGGTCAAAAGATGTACCAGAGGAACTAGCCGTTTTATATGAAAGCTATAATACCTTAACAGATCGTAATATACATTTGATTGAGCAAATGACTGCTCAACAAGAAGAGAAAAAAGACTTAGAAGTTGCTTTACTTCATGCTCAGATTAACCCTCACTTTCTTTATAATACTTTATATTCTATAAAGGGATTATGTGAGATGGGAGAAAATGAAGAAGCCAGTGAAATGATTAGCAAACTCTCCGATTTTTTCCGAACAAGCTTAAGTAAAGGAGAAGAAATAATTACAATTGAAGAAGAAATCAAGAATATTAAAAGCTATTTATATATCATGGAAATGAGATATGGAGACTTCTTTTCTTATGAAATAAATGTCTCTAAAGAATTATATTCTTATGAGATTGTAAAGTTATCCCTTCAACCAATTGTTGAAAATGCAATCTATCATGGAGTAATGCAAAACCGTCAAAAAGGATTGTTAATAATTGAAGCAACGGAACTAGAAAATAGTTTACTGTTTTGTGTAAGAGATAATGGTGCTGGTATAGAGGATATAATATTAGAAAAAATAAATAGAGAAGTTCATACACCTTTAGTAGATCATACTCGTGAAGAAACAGGAGTAGGGTTAAGAAGTGTCAATATTCGTATTAAAAACCGATATGGAAATAAGTATGGAATTAGAATTGAAAGTATACATGGAGAATATACAGAAGTCTTCATAAGCATACCTAAAACAAGAGGTGAAAAGAATGTTTAGGATTGTAGTAGTAGAAGATGATCGAATTATTCGGAAGACGATTATTCAATCGAACTGGGCAGAAATTAATGCAGAAATAGTAGGAGAAGCAGCAGATGGACAACAAGCGTTAGAAGTTATTCGTGAAACGAAGCCTCAATTAGTCATTACGGATATTAATATGCCATTTATGGATGGAATCGAGTTAGCTAATCAAATCCGTAAAGAAAAAATAGATACTCGAATTGTGTTTTTGACTGGTTACGATGATTTTCGTTATTTACATGGAGCAATCCTAGTAAAATCAGATGATTATCTTCTAAAACCTATTCAAATGCCAGATTTACTTCAAACAGCTAAAAAAGCTTTAGAAGTATGGAGTGAGAATCATCAAAAAAGGGAACAATTAGAAGAATCTCTACCACTTCTTCATGAAAAATTTTTATCTCAACTACTTTATTCAAGTAGAACTACACAAGCTACGGATATTCAAAATGAACTTTTTCGTCTCCAAATATTTTTAACGGGACCAGCTTTTGCAGTTATAAATATAAACATACCTTCATATAAAGGAGAGATGTCCCTTTATCAATTAGCTCGTAAATGGAACTTGTCTGGAGAAATTGAAGTTCTGTCATTTAGACATCAAGAGGTATTTATTTTTTTATCATTGGAAACAGATGATGGTCAATTATTATCAAACTTAGAACAAGGAATATCATTAGCATTGGAAGAGGATTATCATTTGTCCGCTTACTTTTCACATTCTTCTATTTATCCAGAAATGCAAGACTTAGAGACTGCAGTGATGGAAGCAAAAATAAGAATGGAAAAAATGAAGATAGAAAATGATATAGAAATACGTCCCTCTCCATTACTATCTTATTTCCCTTTTGAGTCAGAACAGGATAAGGAAAATAACGCGAATCGTTCTTCTGAAAAAGTAAGAATGCATACGATCTATCAATTGGTATCTTCTCATACCTTGCATCTCGAAGAAGCGAAGCGAGTAGCCTTACAGATGGTTCTATTTCTTGCGAGTGAAATCAATGCAAGAACAAAAGATGAAGGACAGTTAATGGATATCTACCCAGTCACTCAACATATTTTTAAGGCAAATAATCACGAAAATTTAAAAAAATCTTAGAACCATTATTTATACAATGGTTAACTCTAAAAGAATCACAAAAAGAACAGTCATCTACTAATCCCTTGGTAAATCGTGCAATTATATACATGCAAGAACATTATTGTGATTCTGATTTATCATTAGTAAAGCTAGCTCAAGAAATTCATGTGTCTGCACCGTATTTAAGTAATCTTTTTAAAGTTGAGAAGAATGTTAACTTTACGGAGTACTTATTACAACTACGAATGGAGCAAGCCAAAAAACTCTTAAAAAATACAGAAAAAAAGACATATGAAATTGCTGAAGAAATAGGATTTTTAAATTCACATTACTTTAGTAGCTGTTTTAAAAAATATACAGGACAAACAGCATTATCTTTTCGTAAAGAATAAGGAACTACCCTTACTAAAAAAGAAAATAATGTGCATAAAAACACTGATTGTACTTTTTTTCACGAATATCGTAAGGAATTATACAATCATCAAAAGATATTGGATTTTTATAGAAAGCGCTTTCTGTTATCCTTTTTATAGGAGGGAAGACAATGGAAAATACAATCAGTAAAACAAATGTAACATTTAATTCTAAAAAAACAATCAAGCCAAAAGTGAACTGGGTTCCGTACTTACTTTTAGCGCCTGCTTTAATAATGGTCGTTGCTTTTCTATTTTATCCAATGGCAACTGTTTTTTACTACAGTTTTCAAAATTATGATATCTCAGCACCATTCTACGATGGGTTTGCAGGGTTAGATAATTATATTAGAATATTTACCCAAGACAAGCTGTTTCTTCCTAGCTTATGGAATAGTGCGAAATGGGTTCTGTCTCAAGTAATTTTGCAGTTAACTTTTGGATTAGGTATTGCACTACTTTTAAATCAAACATTTAGATTAAGAGGATTAATTAGAGCCGTTGCATTTATTCCATGGGCAATTTCAGGAGTTTTAACTTCAGTAATGTGGATGTTAATGTATAACGAGCATATGGGTGTATTTAATGACATTCTTATGAGATTAGGAATCATTGATCGACCACTTGCGTTTCTAGCAAGCACAGGCAGCGCTTTTGTAGCAGTTGTTATTGCAGAACTGTGGCGCGGACTTCCTTTCTTTGCTGTTACCTTACTTGCTTCTTTACAAAATATCCCGGTAGATTTGTATGAAGCAGCAAGAGTAGATGGAGCATCACGTTTCCAGCAACTTGTTTATATCACTTTACCTCAACTGAAACGGACGATTGTTTTGACAACGCTTTTACGTACAGTTTGGGAATTTAATAATGTCGACCTGTTGTACAACTTAACAGGTGGTGGTCCTGCCCATTCAACGACTACGTATGCTATGTACATTGCTAATACAGCAGTACATGGAACCAACTTTGGTTATGGTTCTGCCTTAACGGTAGTTGCCTTCATTATTTTAACCATTGTAGCAGCGGTGTATCTGAAGATTTCAGGATTTGAGGAGGAGTAGAATATGTTTACAAAAAATAGGAAAGTAGATCGGTTTCTAACGTTTCAACTTCCCATGACACTTATGTTAGTCTGGACTGTTTTTCCAATTTATTGGACATTAAACACAGCATTTAAACCAGAAGGCGATATTATTCGCACACCCGTTCAATACTTCCCTAGTAGTATTACGACAGATAACTTTGTTAATGCTTGGACGGATGTAGGTTTTGATACGTATTTTGGCAATAGCTTTTTAGTAGCAGTCAGCACCGTAATTTTTACAGTTCTGATGTCCATCTTGGCAGGATATGCTTTAGGACGATATGAGTTTAAAGGCAAACGAGCATTCATGCTTTTACTTTTGATGACTCAGTTCATTCCTCGTTCTATGTTAATTATTCCTTTGTTTATCATCTTTAGTAATTTAGGGTTAATTAGTAATCCACTATCTTTGATATTAATTTATTCGGCGGTACAAGTTCCTTTCAATGCTATTCTAATGAGTGGATTTATTGCTAATATTCCAAAAGAATTAGAAGAAGCTGCTTCTATAGATGGAGCGACCAGAATGCAAACATTATCAAAAGTTATTCTACCTCTTTTGATTCCGGGAATTGTTGCTACCAGCGTAAATATATTTGTATATGCATGGAACGAATTCTTACTGGCGTTGATGCTTACAAACAATCAAGGGAAATTTACTTTGCCAGTTGGATTAAGTTTCATGATGGGAGAATTTAATGTAAACTACGGTGCTCTTGCAGCAGGTAGTATTATTGCTTTAATCCCATCCATTATTCTGTTTTCAATTGCTCAAAAACATTTAGTAAATGGAATGGGCGGAGCTGTAAAAGGCTAAAAAAAATAGGGGGTAAAGAAATGTTCACAGGAAAAAGAAAAGTATTTGGGATTACACTTGCAAGTGCAATGTTGCTAGCTGCATGTGGAGGCGGAAATACAGGAGGAACGGCTGATAGTGGAAGTACGAGTGAAGCACCTAGTACAGATACAGCGATATCATCCAGTAAAGAGACAGTTAGTACTGAAAAAGTAAAACTTTCATTCTGGGATGAAAATGCTGGTCCGGATCGAACACCTATATGGGAAGAACTGATTTCTCGTTTTGAAGATGAAAATGAAAATATTACAGTAGAATACTTTGGTTTACCAAAAAATGATGCAAAATCAAAAATTGATGCAGCAATTGCAGCTAAAGATACTCCGGATGTAGCTTCTATTCAAACAAGTTGGTTACCAGAATATTCCATTCGAGAAGCATTGTATCCGCTAGATGATTTGTTTAAAGATTCTGATCTAAATGGAAAAATTAACCAAGGAGCAATCGACTTCAATAAAGAAATCGTTCGTGATGGCGGATTGTATGGAATTCCGTATACACAAAATCTAGATATTATCTGGATTCGTGAGGACCTATTCAAAGAAGCTGGAATTGAAGCTCCAGAAACATGGGATGAATTCTTTAAAGATGTAGATGAAATGACGACCGATGACGTATATGGATACACGATTCGCGGTGGAGCTGGTGGATCATTACAGTTGCAACGTCTGATGTATGCGTATTCAGGAATTACAGACTATGTAAAAGAAGATGGTCAAGCGACGATTGACGATCCAATGCACGTAGATTTTTTGAAAAAATACTTTGAATTATATCAAAAGAACACACCACAAAGTGATATTACGAATGGCTATAAAGAAATGGTAGCAACTTTTGATACTGGAAAAGCAGCGATGGTACACCACAATATTGGTTCATTTGGTGAACATAGCAAGGCGTTGGAGCCAGATCAATTTGAAGCTATTCCACTTCCAAAATCTGAAAAAGGGAACTATGTAGTAGAAGGTGGAAATACAATTGGTATTTCTCTATTTGCTGGTACGGAACACCCCGAAGAAGCTTTCAAACTAGCTGAATTTTTGAATAATGCTGAAAGTCAAAGTTACTGGAATGAAAAAGTAGGCCAAATTCCTACTAATAGTGATGTAATGGATCAAGCCTGGATTCAAGATGCACAACACTTGAAAGTTGCGTTCTCTGTTTATGACGATCCAACTACTGAATTATATGAGCCGCCATTCTACCTACCAGACTATCGTTCTATCTTGGATAACCAAGTAGATGCAGGTATTCAGTCTGTAATGGCTGGTGACATGACTGTAGAAGAATTCTTAGCCGAATGGGCAGAATCAATTGAAGCCTCTGCAGCAAAATACAAGGATGCTTTTGAATAAGAAAGTACTTAATCATTATAAAATATACAGAAAAGGGGCTGGGACATTTGTCCCAACCCCAATCTGTTTTTAAAGAAATAAATAAAAAATGAAAAATTAGAGGAGAAAATGCCAATGATGAATCATACAACACACTTGACAAAAGAAAAAGTACTAGAGGTTGCAGAGAAATCTTGTCGAACGTTGATGGAGAAATATACTCCTGCAGAGTTACCGCCAGCAATGAGATTTCACTATCACCAAAGTGTATTTTTAATGGGAATGCTACAAGTTTGGGAAGCTACAGGCAATGCTGAATACTTTGATTATATAAAAGGATACTATGATGAATTAATTGATAATGAAGGAAATTTCGTTTATGAAAGAGATCAATTGGACTCTATTCAAGTAGGAATCTTACTATTCAAACTGTATGAAGAAACCGGTCATGAGAAATATATGATTGCTGCTCGAAAACTACGTAGTATTATTGACACTGTGAATCGCACTTCTGAAAATGGCTTCTGGCATAAAGATAAATACCCATATCAAATGTGGTTGGATGGATTATATATGGCAGGACCTTTCCTAGTAAAATATGCAAACCAATTTCATGAAAAAGATTTAATCTCTTTAGTGCTTTATCAAGAAAAATTGATGCGTAAACATATGACTGATCTAGAAACGGGATTGTTGTACCATGCTTGGGATGAGAAAAAAATTCAGCCTTGGGCAAATCCAGAAACAGGTTGTTCTCCTGAGTTTTGGGGGAGATCAGTTGGTTGGTATGGAACTGCTTTAATTGATATTTTGGAAGCAATTGGTGATACGTATCAAGGCCAAGAAGAATTACCAGGTGAGATTGCAAAATATATTGAAAATGTAGTCCGATTCCAGGATGAAGAGAGTGGTCTTTGGTATCAGATGGTAGACAAAGGAGATCAGGAAGATAATTGGCTAGAATCATCTAGTTCTTCCCTGTATTTATATACGATGGCGAAGGCGTTACAACATGGTTATATAGATGAAAAATATGAAGAAAATCTGTTTAAAGGGTTTGAAGGTTTATTGGAACATATGACTGAAGAAAATGGAGATAAACTTCACGTGAAAGGGATTTGTATTGGTACATCTGCAGGATTATATGATTACTATGTAAATCGCCCGACTTCGATTGATGATTTACATGGTGTAGGTGCTTTTCTTTTTGCAGCTATGTCTTTGTATGACTACTTAGAAGTTTAATTTTAAAAAAACAAACTTTCCAAAGATTCTTTTGGAAGGTTTGTTTTTTGTATTCTTTTATAAAAAATACTAAGTGCTAGACGATTGTTGTGCTGCCATTACACAGTCAATGACAATAATGATTCCAAGAGCTAATAAAGAATGATTTTCATCATGAATATCAAGGGAATAGGAGTCACCCCAAGTAAACCATTCTTTACTTACGGTAGCAATTAATTCGTTGTTATTCAAAATTTGGTAATCATGAGCCCATACAGAACCATCAACATCCCAATTAGGACCTTGAATAGAGTAGTTGGGACGGAAAAAAGATAATTCTTTTCTCACAGTTGCAATTTCTTCATCCCCTATAAATAAAGAATAATTTGGAAGGAAATTCCAAATATTTTGTTTTATATAAAGAACTTCATTTCCAAAAGAATCGGACATACTAAGCTTTTTTCCCCATGAAAAAAATGCACCTTCTACAAAATAAATATCATTGCCAAAATGATCTTTTACTGTAAATCGATCATTCCAAGAAAAAATTTGTTGCTTAATATAATATTGCATGAAGCTTCCTCCTCTACTAAATTGCTATCTTCTCTATCATAACTTTTTTCGTTATAAAATGTAAATTATTCTTTAAAATATCGCTTGTAATCTTTATTTCAATCTTATCTAAGGAAGTGATTATGTTTGGAATGCGAGAGGTAGCTTAAGATTAGTAAGAAAGGACTTCGTAAGGGTTTACATGATTAACTTTTATGAGACTTTCTTCTTCATCTAAACTTATTTTACTGGAGAAGGGAGATAGAAGGACTGGCTATGTTTAGATGGACTATATGAAAAATTATAAGGAGGAACGGATTTGACAAGAAAACATTTTGTGAAACAGAGTAAAATTTTTTTATCGACCTTACTACTCTTACAGCCTGTATTACCTCTTACAGTTCTCGCAACAGAAACAGAAAGTACAGATGAAATAAACACAGAAGAAATTATTTCAGAAGAAAATGTAACCGATACCATTGAGGCTTTGATGGATGATAAAGAAGGTCCAATAACTTCTATTTCTAGTAATTGGAACGGGAATATTTTTGGGGACGTAGGTGGTCAAGATAAAATTAATTCTGAAAACTTTGAAATTACTGAAAATGAAGATGGATCAGTAAGGATGCGTAGTTCTAATAATCGGGGAAAGATATCAAGTTCAACAGATGGTATTGCTTATTATTTTCAAGATATTCCAGAAGATGCCAACTTTGAATTCTCTGTAACGGCATCTGTAGTTTCCTTTGATTCCAATAATCAAGTTTCTTTTGGAATGATGCTTCGTGATGAGGTTTATGAAGATTTGCATGGAACAGAGTATGCAAACGGCAATCATCTATCAATAGGTGCATTAGATAAAACATTGAAAGCCTTTGCCAGGCAAGGAACTGCATTAGAAAAAATTGAATTAAGTCAAATGTTTAATATGCCAGAAAATGGTAGTACCTATGAATTAAAAATGAAAAAAATGGGTTCTCTTATTATATTAGAGATTGATGATGAACAGATTATGATAGAAGATTATACTGGAGAAATTCATTATGCAGGATTATTTACTTCCAGAAACACAGAAGTCGTTTACAGTAATATTTCATTAGAAATCGAAGAAGAGATTATTCCAGAAATAGGCGATTGGCAATTTAGTGCTTTTGGAAGCAATACTTCTTCTAACAAGAATGAACCACCCGTTTTTCATGAAGACGGATCCATTACAATGGTTGCTACTGGTGGGAAAATATCTTCAAGTGATGAAGGAATCTCCTATTATTTCGATACCCTTCCCGCTGAAGCTAACTTTGAAGTAAAGGCTAAAGCCATTGTTAAACAATTTAATCAGACGGCTGGAATCAGTACTCCTAATCAAAAATCTTTTGGGATTATGCTTCGCGATGAAGTTGCTGAGCATGGTGATTCAATGACATCCAGTTCAAATTATATAGCAGTTGGTGCTTTGGATACGGTTATGAAAGGGTTCTACAAACAAGCAGATGGACAAACAAAATTGGATGCGATAGATGGAATCAATATGCCTAGTACTGGAGAAGAATATGACCTTTCCATTAAAAAGCTCGGGGAAGTATATGTATTAAACGTAAATGGAGTAGAAGAAACAGTATCTATGGATGAATTATTTTCTGGTAACGTGCACGCCGGCCTTTTTGTAGCTCGCGATGCAGAAGTTACTTTCCAAGATTTTAGTATTCAAGTAGACACTCGAACCATTTCTTCTCTAGAAGTAAATACAGATCAAATGAAAACAACTTATTTAGTGAATGAAAAACTAGATATAGAGGGATTCAATGTAACAGCTCATTATTCTGATGGAACCATTGAAAATGTGGATGTATCTGATATCATTATTACCGGATTCAATAGCAGTCAAGCTGGTGAAAATGTGATCACCGTTCATTATGGTGGAAAAACGAGACAAGTACCCATTACAATCGATGCACTTACTGTTGTGGACATGAATATCGTCTATCTTCCTGCTCGGACTAATTATTATTTAGGAGATCAATTTGAAGAAGATGGACTAGTCGTAGAGGCAACTTATAATAATGGGGAAACTGCTATTTTGGAAAGAGAATTATATAAATTTGAAGTAGAAGAATTTTTTACAAAAGCAGGAAAACAAAATGTAGTGATTACTTCTACAGAAACTCCAGAAGCAAAGATTTCTTTTTCAATAGAAGTACATGATGCTTCTTTAACAAAATTAGAAATTACTCAAAAGCCAGAAATTACTGTTTATTATTTGGGCGATGAAATAGATTTAGATGGATTGGTAATTTATGCTCATTATAGTGATGGGACAAAAGTACGCCTAATGAAAGGAGACTTTACCACTTCGGAATTAGATACAACAACGGCTGGAAATAAAACAATTTCTTTCATGTATAAAGGAAAAGAGGTCCAACTTGAATTGACAGTCAAAGAAAAGGAAATGATTGGAATTACAGTAACAAGCTATCCAAAAACTACCTACACAGTAGGAGAGTCTTTTGATAAAGAGGGGCTAGTGCTTGCAAAAGAATATGATAATGGAGATACAGAAGAACTTCCAGAATCAGAGTATTCTTTAGAGGTACCTACGTTAGATAAAAAAGGAACGTATGCTATTAAGATACATGCAAAAGATAAGTATATTAAACCAATAGAATTACAAGTTTCTGTTATTGATCCTGTTACCCTTGAATGGAAAACGATTCGATTTGGACAGTCATCCAATCAGGAAAAAAATTATGTAGAAGTTCAAAATAACGGAACAATTAAAGTGGTAGCTTTAGAAGGCGGTGGGAAAATTACTGGAGATCACGATGGAATTTCCTTCTATTACACGGAGATAGATGCAAAAGAAGATAATTTTGTACTCTCAGCAAATATTGATGTTAAAAATTATGCCAAAGACCCCCACGATGGACAGGAATCCTTTGGGATTATGGCTCGGGATGCTATTGGCAATGCAAATGATTCTAGTGTTTTTGCTTCAAATATTGCTGCAATAGGTGGATTTAGCGGTTCCACTCGTAATCCGAATGGGATTCAGTTGTTTGCTCGGACAGGTGTGGATACTCCAGATGGAGCTGGAAGCCAAGGAATTAAAAATATAATGTTGGAAGAAAGTAAACCAACTGGTATGCACCGTTTAACATTAAAGAAAACCAATAGTGGTTATGTAGGAAGCTTGAATAATGGGGAAGAAGAAATAATTTTTGAACCAGAAATTTTACAAACACAAGATTCTAAACTATATGTTGGTTTTTATACTGCTCGATTAGCTACAATCGAGGTTAGTGATATTAATTTTACAGTAACAAAGGCAGCAACAGATGCTCCAAAAGTAAATCCTCCTGCTATAGCAGTAGAGCCTAATGTAACGATAACCTCTTTAGATAAAACGCCTTTAAATGATTATCAGCTACGTTTCTTAGCAAATGTTGACGGAACGGTTACAGTCAAAAAAAGTCAAGAGGTTCTAAAAGCTGACTTAGAAGTCTTAGCTGGCAATGAGGTAAATATCCCCGTAGAAATTCAGAAAGGCTTTACGAATTTTAGTATATCTTTCTTACCAGAGGATACCCAATTTCTAACTTCTTATGACAAGGTAGTCAAAAATTTCACAGTTGAAAATAGAACGTATCAAGGAGATATTCATGTTTCACCAGAGGGGAAATATGGTTCAACTGGAACGATTGAAGATCCATTAAGCCTGGATACAGCAGTGGAATTCGTTCTTCCAGGTCAAAAAATAATTGTTCATGATGGTGTCTATCTTCGTAGTTCTCATCTAAATATTGAAAAGTATAATGATGGAACGAAAGAAGCTATGAAATATTTAATAGCAGCTGAAGAAGCTAACCCCGTATTAGATTTTGATCGAAAAACAGAAGGGGTTATCTTAAGTGGAGACTATTGGCACATAAAAGGGATTGATTTCCGTCGAAGTGCTCCTAATACACGTGGCTTTATCGTTGGAGGAAGTCATAACGTAATTGAACAGGCAAATTTTTATGAGAATGGAGATACAGGACTACAGATTAGTCGAACGGACCAATCAGCTAATATTGAAGATTGGCCCTCACATAATTTAATTCTGAACTGTAACTCATTTGATAACCGTGACCCTTCCGATAATAATGCAGATGGATTTGCTGCAAAATTAACTTCAGGAGTAGGAAATGTTTTCCGTGGATGTATGGCTTATAATAATATCGATGATGGCTGGGATTTATATACAAAAGCAGGAAGCGGTAAAATTGGAGCGGTTTTAATTGAAGATAGTATCGCTTTTGATAATGGTTTCGTTTCTTATGACTATGATGGTCGTGGAGATGGAAATGGATTTAAACTAGGTGGAGAAGGGATTCATGTACCTCATGTAATCCGTAATAGTATGGCTTTTGGAAACTTAGCAGATGGGTTCACTAGTAATAGTAATCCAGGTGTGGAAGCATACGATAACATTTCCTTTAATAACTTAGGACGTAATCTAAGCTTTACTACTTATCCACACATTCCTGTTGATTTTACAATAGACGGATTTGTTTCGTACCAGAAAGATTATGATGGAAAAGATTCTTATCCTACTCATCTCATAGCCAATAATAATTATTTCTTTGATGGAGAGAAGTCAGTAAATCAAACTGGAATTGAACTTTCGGATAAAAACTTTGAAAGTTTAGAATATATTCCATTTGAACGAGATAAAGAAGGGAATATTATTTGGGGACCATTCTTAGCTTTTATTGCTCCAGAATTGGAAGAGCCAGTTGGACCGGAAAAACCGGAAAAACCAGAAAAGCCGGAAGAACCTAAAGATCCAATTGACCCTGAAGCCCCAGAAGGAGAAGAAGTACCTGATAAAGGTAATGACCTTCCAAGTGAGGCAGAAGGAAGCGAGAAGCCAGGAGAAACTCCTTCTGAGGAACAGAAACCAGAGGAAGCTCCCTCTAGCTCAGATGATAAAAATGAAGAGTCATCAGAAAATGGAATGAGCAAAGAAGAAGATAAAGAAGAAAAGGAGAAGAAAGAAGAACATTTACCAGATACCGGTATCGTTACTTCTTTTGCAAAAATAGCAGGTACTCTTTTATTAGTTGGTGGTGCTTTGGCTTTATTCTTTTCAAAGAGAAAAGAAGTAGAAAAATAATAAAAGGAATGATTAAGAAATAAGAAACATACTAAGATTAGTAGGTAGAAACCCCGACGGGGGTTCCTGCCTACTATTTTCTTTTTTTCGGATATAGTTGTGGTGAAAGGAAGCTCGACCGTAGCCCTAAGGACCCCGAGTCCGAATTAAAAACCGAGCTCCTTCACTGTCATTTCAGAATCAGGTTTAAGTATGTGGGACCAAGAGTCCGTGTAAAGGAAATGGGAATCGGAATGAATCAGTGAAGGTCTTTTAAATTAAACGAGAAAGCGAGGAGAAAAAAATGTTTGTAGTCGCACTAGATGTTTCCATGAAGAAAAGTTACGCTGTCATCTATGAAGGCAATACCTGCTTGTGGGAAGGCATCATTGCTCATACAAGAACAGGTTTTGGCATCTTACTGAATGAAATCCGGAACCTGCCGCGAGTCCCTGATATGGTTTTTGAAGCGACAGGCGTTTATTCCCGACCAGTGGAAGCCTTCTGCCAAAAGAATGACCTCTCCTATACCCTACTAAACCCACTCCAAGCCAAGAAACAGATGGAGGAAGACACGTTAAGGAGCTGGAAGACCGACAAACAAGACGCCCATAAGTTGGCGCAAACCCATGCCGGGAAAAGACGGACACCGAAGGTGGTCCAGGAAGATGTCTATCAAGACCTGCGCGATTTATCCCGCTTCTACCAAGAGGTGGAGGAAGAAATCAAGCGCACGCGTATGCACTTGCACAACTGTCTCCAGCTGGTATTTCCGGAGTTGGAACAGTTCTTTTCGAACCAAATCAACCTCTACGCCCTCACCGTGATCAGTCAGTTCCCACACCCCGATCTGGTCTTGCGGTCCACACCGACTAAAATCAAAAACTTGCTCATCAAATCAACCAGGAAGAACATCTCCGAAAACCGGGCCCGCAAGAAGGCGGAAGAATTAACCGTTCTGGCACAGGAGGCTTATCCAGCCGTTGCTGAAAACAGTGTTCACTGTCAAAAGACGAGCTACTATGCGGAAAAGCTCCAAGACCTGCTCCTCCAAAAGGAGGCACTCAAAAGCCAGATGATCGCAATGGCGAGGGAACTACCGGAACACGATTTATACATCACAATCCCAGGAATCGGTGAATTGTCCTCAGCCTTATTGATTGGAGAACTGGGGGACATTCGACGATTCGAAACATCCAATCAACTGAATGCTTTTGTGGGCATTGATATCCGTAGGTACCAATCAGGAAACTATATTGGCAAGGACCACATCAATAAACGCGGCAATCCGAAAGGAAGGAAAATACTGTTTTTTTGCGTACGAAACATGGTTCGCCAACAGAGAGCTGCCCCGAACCATATCGTAGATTATTACTACAAATTAAAAAAGCAACCCATCCCCAAAAAGGATAAGGTTGCAGTCGTAGCCTGCATGAACAAACTACTAAAATGTATGCATTCCATGGTTAGGAACCATACGAAGTACGACTATGCGTACACGGCCTCTAAGGGCCCATCAACAGTTTTAATATAACACAACACCCCACAAAAAAATAGAAAAAGGGATGTTTATTTGGCATGCCTATCTTCCTATCAAGCGTAACCCTAAACCTACTCTCCAAGGGAGAGTTTAAGAAATTCATACGGATAGATAATTATTAGGCAGATATCACTTGACTAAACGTAGGAAAAGGGCTGGGACTTTTGTCCCAACCCTTTTTTAAAAATATATAATAGATGATAGGTCTATTTTTAAAATTACCCTAAAATATGATGTAATTCAGATAATCGTTGAATTTGATAAGTAGGTTCAATATTTAATAAGTTTTCTTGTTTCTCTGGATTGAACCAACAAGAATCAATTCCTGCTTTATTACCACCTGTAATATCAGAAGTTAAAGAATCTCCGATAATTAAAGCGTTTGAGTGAGAAAAGGCAGGGATTCGGTGGAAAACATAATCAAAGTATTCTGGCATCGGTTTTTGATATCCGGTATCTTCTGAAACAAAAATATTTTTAAAGTATGGTAGTAAACCTGAATCTGTTAAGCGACGGTATTGAGTCTTAGAAACGCCATTTGTGACTGCATATAGTTCAAAAGATTGTTTTAATTCATCTAATAGTTCTACGCAGCCATCTATTAAGAAATGTCCTTCTTCTAGATGGGAGCGAAAACGACGATCCATTTCAGCACCATCAACGTTTTGTCCGTGAATTCCAAAGAAGTCTTCAAAACGCTGGGATAATAATCTATCTCGATCAATTTTTCCTTTTTCATATAGATTCCAAAAGCGTTGATTAATTTTAGAGTACTGCTGAATATTTTCTGTAACGGGTTCCACACCGGTTTCTTCTAAAAGAATGGTCAGTGCATTTTTTTCTGCCGCTTTAAAATCAAGTAATGTATCATCCAAGTCAAATAATAATGTTTGATAACCCATAGTTATTCCCCTATCTCTTTTCATCTGGTAGCATTTTCTCTTTTCTATTTTGATTTGTCAAATAAGACTTACCATCTATAGTTTAGAGTGATGGCTTTTCTCCTTATTTTTTGTTAAAATGCGAAAGACAAGTACAAAAAGACAAGGGGTTTATATAAAATGGCAAAAGTAGAAAGTTTTCAATTAGATCATAACGCGGTAAAAGCACCATATGTACGAGTTGCAGGTGTAGAGCACGATGAAAAGGGTAGTATCATTCAAAAAATTGATTTGCGGTTTTTACAACCGAATCAAGAAGCCTTTCCTACAGGAGCGTTGCATACACTCGAACATTTACTAGCTACCTACATGCGTGATTATTTACCGGGAATTATTGATATTTCACCAATGGGTTGTCGGACAGGGTTTTACTGTATTAAGTGGGAAGAGTCTACACCAGAAGAGATTGCTCAGGCTTTGGAAAAAACATTAGAACAAGTTCTAAAAACAGAAGTGGTACCAGCAGTCACTGCTAAAGAATGTGGGAATTATCGAGATCATAGTTTGTTTTCTGCTAAAGAATATGTACGAGAAGTTTTGGAAAAAGGAATCAGCCGTGATCCATTTGAAAGAGAATTAGGTGACCAAAAAGCTTAAGACATACTACATTCTCCAGATAGATAGATAAAAAGGAGTTTGGACTGTGAAACGGAAAACAATACTAAACTTAATTGCAATCATTATGATTGTAGCAGGAATTCTCTTACTTCTAAAAGAGCCATTTCAAAATTACCTTATTAAAAACACGATAAAAGATAATCAGGTGACTAGTTTTACGAAAGAGGAAATTCGTGAAAATAATGAAGAACCAGCTATCTTTGATTTCGATCAGGCCGTACAAGTAGATTGGGATGGTGTGATGGAAGGATATCGTAATCGCACGTATCTACCTGTAATTGGTGGAATATCTATTCCTTCTATTGATTTGCGGTTACCAGTGTTAAAAGGACTTTCTAATGATAACTTATATGCAGGAGCAGGAACGATGACTGCTGATCAACAAATTGGAGAAGGTAATTATTCTTTAGCTAGTCATAATATCCTTCAACCAGGTATGCTTTTTAGCGATGTACAGTATATGGAAATTGGAGATTATATTTACGTAACCGATTTAGAAAAAATTTCTATTTATAAGGTTAGTTATTTAGAACGTGTAAGCCCTAGCCGAGTAGATTTGGTTGAAGAAGTACCTGATAAAAGTCTGATTACTTTAGTAACCTGTAGTAACGATGTTTTAATGCGGTGGGTTTGCCAAGGAGAACTAGTGGAGACAGTTGCTTTAGAAGATGCGACCGAAGAAATGGTTGTAGCATTAGAACTTGATAAATAAATTTGGAGAAATAAAAAAAGGCTGTTAGAGACGTTGAGAAAAAACGTTTCTAATGGCCTTTTTTTAAAGAAATAGAGCAAGAATAATAGGAAAATAGTTATTCTTCAAAAATAGTGTTCCGTACTTTCCACTCCTCTAATTTGATAGAAACCCAAAAACCATAGATTCCAAAAGTAATAATGGTTAAAAATAACCATTTAATCCAATTACCAAATAATCCTATCGCAGAACCTCTGAATTTCATTCTTTTTCCTTCTACTACTGTGTGATTAATTTTCCATCCGTAAACCATACATAATGCCCATGGATAAGCAATTCCGAAAGTAATCGTTGTGATGATCATTCCTAAAATACTCCAAACGATTAAACTGGCTAATCCACCATCAAAATATGACTCTCTTCTTTGAATAGATCCCATTTTCATTCTCCTTTTTTAAAAACATACCATAACTACTTATAATATAAGGGATGAATTAGGATTATTCAACTACTGTTTATTTTCTTTGAAAAAAGAATATAAAAATTAAATTTAGGTAAATAACAATAGGATGAGATTTGTAAACGTTTTATCATTTTTAATTAATAAACAAAAGTCATATTGGACAAGAGTTTCTTTGAAACACCTTGACGAAACAAAAACATAAGGTTATAATTTCATTAATTTACATCATGAAATTCTAACCGTTACTTAATGACGGAATAGAAATTGGAGGAAAAAGATGAGAAATACAAAAAGAATCAAACTGTATGCAACGAGTTTAGTAGCTATGACACTTTTGGCTGCATGTGGTGGAGATACGGATACAAATACTGAAGGAACTAATTCAGACGTGTCTTCAACAACGCAAGGATCAACTGATAAAAAAGTATTAAACGTCCAATTTGACGTAGAAGTTGCTTCTATGGATCCACAACTTGCAACAGACGGTGCATCTTTCCAAGTAATTGCAAGTATTCTAGATGGACTATACCAACTGGATGCGGATGGAAATCCAGTTCCTGCAATTGCTGAATCCACAGATGTTAGTGAAGATGGGTTAACGTATACTTTTAAATTAAAAGAAGCAATGTGGTCAAATGGTGAACCTGTAACGGCAAATGATTTTGTTTATGCTTGGCGTCGACTTGCTGATCCAGATACAGCCAGTGAATATGGATATATCATGGGAATTGCCGGTCTAGTTAATGCATCTGAAGTTTTAGATGGAACGGTTGATCCTGATCAATTAGGTGTAGTAGCAGTGGATGATACAACACTTGAAGTTACTTTAGCCAATCCAGTTCCTTTCTTTGAAAGTCTAATGGCTTTCCCTTCTTTCTTCCCGATGAATGAAGCATTTATGGATGAAGTGGGCGATGACTATGGAACATCTCCAGAAACGTTGATTGCAAATGGTGCTTTTAAAATGGACTCTTATGAGCCACTTGCTACAACTGTAAAATTAGTTAAAAATGAAGATTACCACGATGCTGATAACGTCACTCTGGATGCATTGAATTTCCAAGTTATCAAAGATTCACAACAAGCAATGCTTTCTTACCAAAATGGTGATTTAGATGTTGTTGCTTTAGCAGGAGAACAAGTTGATTTATTTAAAGATGATCCTGAATTTATCAATACACAGGATGGTTATGTTTGGTACGTTTCTCCAAATACGTTAGTTGATGGTTTGGATAACGCGAAGCTAAGAGAAGCGATGGCAAAATCAATTAATAAAGATGCTATTGTGAATACAGCACTAAAAGATGGCTCGGTACCAGCTGATTTTGTTGTACCGATTGATTTAGCAAATGGACCAGATGAAAAAGATTTCCGTGCAACTACAGGAACGTTCCTTGAATTTGATAAAGAAGCCGCTGCTGCTTTGTTTGAAGAAGCAAAAGAAGAGCTAGATGCTGAAGAATTTACTTTTAGCATATTAGTAGAAGATACAGAAAGTGCAATCAATGTTTCACAAATGTTGAAATCACAAATCGAAGAAAATCTTCCAGGTGTCACAATCGAGATTGAACAAATGCCTAAGAAAACACGATTAGATCGTATGAAGAGCAAAGATTATGATATGGGACTTACAAGATGGGGACCAGACTATGCTGACCCAATGACATACTTAGACTTGTGGGTAACAGGTGGCTCTAATAATGATGGTAGTTGGACAAATGCTGAATATGATGAACTTGTCTTCTCTTCTCAAAATGGCGAATTGTCATTGGACAAAGAAGCACGTTGGGAAGCACTAAAAGAAGCGGAAGGAATTTTACTTGATGACGCTGCAGTTCTGCCTGTTTACCAAAAAGGTAGTGCCGTTATGATTAAGAGTAATGTCTCCGGAGTAGATTTCCACTCTGTTGGAGTACCGCGTGTATTTAAGAATGCAACTGTTGAATAAGACAAACTTCCAATAATGAAAAAGGCACGCATGTGATATGGCAAAATATCGGATCTGTCCGATAGGGAGCCGCAATCAGCGGCCTTTTTCTTTATTTATTATTTTTAGAGAGGGTAAATTAGATGAAAAAATATATTGGAAAACGAGTCCTTCTATCTTTTTTGACTTTATTTGTAATCATTCTCGTCCTATTCATTCTAATGCAATGGATGCCAGGCTCTCCCTTTAATGATGAGAAGCTATCAATTGATCAACAAATGGTTTTGAGAGAGAAATACGGCTTGAATGATTCTGTTTTTGTACAATTCTTTCGTTATATAAAAAATATGCTAACAGGTGATTTTGGTGATTCCTATACTATCTCCAAAAATACACCGGTATCAATTTTATTGAAAAACCGTTTACCAATCTCTTTACTTCTTGGAGGGATTTCCATTTTATTAGGAACGATTTTAGGACTAGCTTTAGGTATCTTTGCTGCTTTGAAGCATAATTCAATTTGGGATACGGGAGCAACTGTCTTTTCCGTAATTGGAGTATCGATTCCTTCGTATGTCTTTGCTTTGGGGCTTTCTTATTATTTTGGTTTTAAATTAGGTTGGTTTCCGATGCTTTTTAACCAAGATCATGGTTTTATGGCCTATGCACTTCCAGCGATAGCCTTGAGTATGACCGTAACAGCTACCGTAGCTCGATTTACTAGGACAGAGATGATCGAAGTAATGAATTCGGATTACATCCAGTTTGTAGAGAGTAAAGGGGTATCCGGTTTACAATTAATATTTAAACACTCTTTGAGAAATGCATCTATTTCGATCATTACGATTTTAGGGCCCTTAGTAGTCAGTTTAATGACAGGTAGTCTTGTTGTTGAAAAAATATTTTCTATTCCAGGGATTGGTCAGTTAATGATCCAAGCGATTCAATCGAATGATTACAACGTAATTTTGGCTTTAGCATTTGTTTATAGTGCCATGTATGTTGGAATCATGCTTGTAGTGGATATTATGTACGGTGTCCTTGACCCAAGAATCCGTTTGGCAAAGGAGGATATAAATGGATAATACAATGCAAGAAACACCAAAAGATTTTACATTTATCGGAGAAGTAAGTACAACCTTTGAAGTAGAAAGCTTTCATGAAGAATCTCATTGGAAACAAATGCTAAAACGTGTTGCTCGTAATAAAGGTTCTGTTTTTGGTTTTATGATGATTATTTTTATCTCCTTTATGGCGCTCGCAGGTCCATTGTTTTCTGGCTATGAATTTGACCAACAAATAAGTGGCCATGAAAGTATGGCACCACGGATTCCTTTGATAGAAAATCTAGGTATTTTTGATGGATCAGAGACACTAAAGACATCAACAGGCGAATTAGTAGTTAATAAATATGAAACATTAGCAGACGGTGAAGACGTCTATCATTGGTTTGGTACTGATGTTTTAGGAAGAGATTTATTTACTCGTACTTGGATGGGGACACGTATCTCCCTATATATTGCTTTAGTAGCGGTGATTGTAGATGTTCTTTTTGGGATGACCTATGGAATGGTTTCTGGTTATTATGGTGGTGCGATTGATACCGTTATGCAACGGGTATTGGAAATTATTAATGGAATTCCAAGCTTAGTAGTTGTAACGTTATTGATTATTATCCTAAAACCAGGACTTTTAAGTATTACATTAGCTATTGCTATAACCGGTTGGATTGGAATGAGTCGAATCGCAAGAGCTTCGATGTTGAAATTAAAAGATAGTGAGTACGTCTTAGCTGCTCGTACAATGGGAGCAAAAGATATCACCATTATGTTTAAAGAAGTATTGCCAAACATTTTCTCACAATTACTGATCATGTCGATGTTTTCTATTCCGAATGCAATCTTTACAGAAGCATTTTTAGCTTTTGTTGGGATAGGGATTCCCGTTCCGATGGCTTCATTAGGCTCACTTATTTCTGAAAATTTTAAATCGTTGACTACGCATTTTTATATGATTATCCCACCAGTTTTAATCCTTGGCTTATTGATGCTAAGTTTTAACTTATTGGCAGATGGACTACGAGATGCATTGGATCCAACATTGAAAGAGGTGTAAAAGATGTCACGTGATAAAGTACTTAAAATTAGAGATTTAGCAATCAGTTTTAAAACATCAGGTGGCAAATTGAGAGCCGTTCGTGGTGTAGATCTTGATGTTTATCGTGGAGAAACAGTAGCAATTGTAGGAGAGTCCGGTAGTGGGAAATCTGTAACCGTAAAAGCGATTATGGGAATCTTAAGTAAAAATGGGACTATTGAAAGTGGCTCTATTCAATACGATTACAAAGAAAAAGATAAAGAAATCAGTCAAAACCTGCTAGACCTTTCGAAAAAACAAATGCGAACAACCATTAATGGAAAACAAATTGCGATGGTCTTCCAAGATCCTATGACGTCATTAGATCCGACAATGAGTATAGGAAATCAAATTATGGAAGGGATGCGCACGCATTACAATACACCTAAAGAAGAAGCACATGAAAAAGCAGTTCGTCTTTTAGAACTAGTTGGAATCACGAATCCAGAAGAACGGATGAAAAGTTATCCCCATCATTTATCAGGAGGGATGCGCCAACGGATTGTAATCGCAACAGCGCTAGCATGTGATCCAGATGTTCTCATTTGTGATGAGCCAACAACAGCGTTAGACGTAACCATTCAAGCAAAAATATTAGAATTAATTCAAGATATTCAAAGGAAAACAAATATAGCTGTTATCTACATTACTCATGATTTGGGTGTTGTTGCTAAAGTAGCTGACTATGTCAATGTTATGTATGCAGGGAAAATTGTAGAAAAAGGTACGACAGATGATATCTTCTATAATCCACAACATCCTTATACATGGGGATTGCTGTTAGCCATGCCTGATTTAGAAACCAAAACTAGTAAGTTGTATTCTATTCCAGGAAATCCACCTAATATGACCAAAGAAGTTATGGGAGATCCGTTTTATCCAAGAAATGCTTACGCCTTACAAATAGACAAAGTAAAAGAACCGCCCATGTTTAAAGTGTCAGACACACATTCTGCGGCGACATGGCTTTTAAAAGATGAATCGCCTGATTATCAATTGCCAATAGAGTTAACAGATCGAATTGAACGTATGCGAAAGGAGGAACAGATGTATGGAATTACAGAATGAACCACTCCTCTCTGTAAGTAATCTGAAACAGCATTTTAAAATGAACCGTCACTACACCGTAAAAGCGGTAGATGGCGTTTCCTTTGATATTTATCCTGGTGAAACGTACGGACTCGTTGGAGAATCTGGAAGCGGAAAGTCTACCATTGGTCGCTCTGTTATTCGCTTGCATGATCTCACAGATGGTACTATTCAATTTAATGGTAAAGATATATCAGGAAAAATGGATCAAACGACTTCTTCTATGCTACGTACAAAAATGCAAATGATATTTCAGGATCCAATGGCTAGTTTAAATCCACGTAAAAATGTGATGGACATTGTCGCTCATGGATTGGATATTCATGGGAAAGCTGGAACTAAGCAAGAACGTGCAGAGCGTGTAATGGAAATTTTGGAACGTGTAGGATTATCTCGTGAATTTGCAGGTCGTTTTCCAAGTCAATTCTCAGGTGGACAAAGACAGCGTCTGGGGATAGCACGTGCGCTTATTATGAATCCGGATTTGATCATCGCAGATGAAGCAATCAGTGCTTTGGATGTATCTATTCAAGCACAAATTGTCAATTTGATGAAAGAAATTCAAGAAGAAACTAATATTGCGTATCTATTTATTGCTCATGACTTGTCCATGGTACGCTATATATCTGATCGAATTGGGGTTCTTCACTTGGGGCACATGATTGAAACTGGAACAACAGAAGAAATTTTTTCGAATCCGGTTCATCCTTATACTAAATCATTAATTTCTGCTATTCCTCACCCAAATCCAGTTCTAGAGAAAAAGCGAACGGCCCTAACGTATGACTATGAAACCAATTCGATTGATTACGACAAAGGCACCCCCCATTTAATTGGAGGAACCCATTCTGTTCTTGGAACAGATGCAGAAATTGAAGAATGGTTAAGTCATGATAGTAAAGAAGATGTGCTAGGATTAGAAGTCGCTAGTAAGTAATCGCCTAATAGAAATAAGTGTCGAGTCTTTCTTTAAACAGAAAGGATGCTCGATGCTTATTTTCTTTATAAAATACCTCTTTATCATAATAAAGTGCATTAAATTGAATGAATTCTTTAAAAGTGATAGTATTTAAATGATTGTATCCTTAAAAAAAGATAAATAAATAAAAAAATAAAGGGGTTTATAATATGAAATCACGTGCAGCAGTAGCTTTTGAACCAGGGAAACCTCTAGAAATAGTAGAAATTGATGTAGAAGGTCCAAAAAAGGGAGAAGTATTAGTTAAAATTATTGATACTGCCCTTTGTCATACCGATGCGTATACCTTGTCTGGTGCAGATCCAGAGGGGATTTTCCCATGTGTATTAGGACATGAAGGTGGTGGCGTTGTTGTGGAAGTAGGCGAAGGTGTTACTTCCGTAGAACCAGGAGACCATGTCATCCCACTATATACAGCAGAATGTGGCGAATGTGAATATTGTTTATCAGGAAAAACAAACTTGTGCCAAGCGATTCGTGAGACACAAGGAAAAGGATTAATGCCGGACGGTACTACTCGTTTTTCTTATAAAGGAGAGCCTATTTATCATTACATGGGAACGAGCACATTTAGCGAATATACAGTGATTGCAGAAATTTCGTTAGCAAAAATTGATAAAGAGGCACCTTTGGATAAAGTTTGTCTATTAGGTTGTGGTGTTACAACAGGAATTGGAGCAGTTACGAATGCAGCAAAAGTTGTAGAAGGTGACACAATAGCGGTATTCGGTCTAGGTGCGATTGGTTTAGCTGTTATTCAAGGAGCTGTCCAACAAAAAGCAGGAAGAATTATTGCAGTTGATACGAACCCAGACAAATTTGAAATGGCTCGTGAAATGGGTGCTACTGATTTTGTAAATCCAAAAGATTATGATCGACCTGTTCAAGAAGTGATTGTGGAGCTGACAAACGGAGGCGTCGACTACAGTTTTGAATGTATCGGAAATGTAAATGTAATGCGTTCTGCTTTAGAATGCTGTCACAAAGGCTGGGGCGAAAGTGTTATTATCGGAGTAGCGGGAGCAGGAGAAGAAATTTCTACTCGTCCATTCCAATTAGTTACGGGTCGAGTTTGGCGCGGTTCTGCCTTTGGTGGAGTAAAAGGTCGCTCAGAACTTCCAGGAATGGTACAACAAGCGATGCGTGGGGAGATTCAACTAGATCCATTCATCACACATAACTTACCATTTGAACAGATTAATGAAGCTTTTGATTTACTACATAGAGGTGAATCAATTCGTACTGTTCTTTCTTATAAGTAATCAGGTTTATAAATGGAACAAGGAGGAATTGCAATGTCAAAAGTAGAATTACTTGAAGAACATCGTAGTTTTGATGGAGTACAGTATAAATATCGTCATAACTCTGAAATACTAGGTTGTCCAATGACGTTTAGTTTGTTTTTACCAAATAAAGGAAATGCCTCTGAAATGCCCGTACTATGGTGGTTGTCAGGATTAACTTGTAATGATGATAACTTTACCCACAAAGCAGGTGCCCAACAAGCTGCTTCACGATTAGGGATTGCAATGGTCATGCCGGATACAAGCCCACGAGGAGAAGAAGTAGCGAACTCAGAAGATTATGATTTAGGTCAAGGAGCAGGATTCTATTTGAATGCTACTAAAGAACCTTGGGCTAGTCACTATCAAATGTATGACTATCTTACAAAAGAATTGACTGAATTGATTCGAGCAGAATTCCTTTTGAATGGACCAGAATTTATTTCAGGTCATTCCATGGGAGGACATGGTGCTTTAATTTTAGGATTGCGAAATCCAGAACGATTCAACTCCATTACCGCATTTGCGCCTATTGTAAATCCAAGCCAAGTTCCTTGGGGAATCAAGGCGTTTGAAAATTATTTAGGTGATCAGAAAGAAAAATGGGCAGAATGGGATGCGCTAGAATTAATGAGAAAGTATTCTGGTAGAAAAATTCCGATTTTGATTGATCAAGGGGATGCAGATCCATTTTATAAAAAAGAGTTACAACCAGATACATTAGTCGCAGCTGCGAAAGAAAAAAATGTTCCACTGATGCTTCGAATGCAAAGCGGTCATGATCACAGCTACTATACAATTGCGACATTCATTGAGGAACACTTAGAGTTCCATTTAGCACAGCTTAAAAAATAAAAAAGAAAAATATCTTTTCTTATTTCTCCCAGTAGTTAGACAAATGTCTATCTACTGGGAGTTTTTCATTCTACTATTAAAATACTCATTCTAGTATAATAGGATATAAATCATATCTATTTAAGCATAAGAAAGGAAAAATTATGAAAAGAATGGAAGAAATCCTTAAAAAAAATGTTACTGTTTCTGATGTTAGAAAGCGCTTAAAATTCTATTCAAATACTACAAAAAAGCACATTTAATCCAAGAACACCTTCCAGAACTAGTTTCTAAAACAATATCAAAAGCAGAAGAGATTCTAGAAGGAAACCTTTTGTTGCCTGGAACGGAGGGCGTTCCTAAATTTATTGGGAATCCACCTGATTGGTTTCAAGTGATGAATGGATATGATGAATTTCTTTGGCAGTTAAACCGAATGGACCATTGGCAGCCTTTATTAGAGGCTTTTTCTTACACAGGAGAAGAGAAATATGCTGTAAAAGTATTGGAAGAGTTAGTAAACTGGATAGAAGTGACTGGAATTCTAGAAGAAGATTATAGTAAAAAAGAAATTAATTTTTCTCCAGCATTCATCCGATGAGAGTCTTGGAATGTGGAATTCGCTTGTATAAAACGTGGCCCCTCCTTATTGAACATTTAAGTTCATCAGATTTATTTACTGAAGAAATTCTGGAATTATATTTAGTAAGTATCTACAAACAAGCAGAGATTATAAGGGAGGTTGCTCCTCAACTATGGCCCAATGCAGATCATAATCATTATTTGATGGAGTGCTTAGGATTATTCGAAACGGCTTTATTATTTCCGGAGATAAATAAAAGTGAGGAATGGAAAGTTTTTTCCTATGACGAATTGATGAGATGTAGTAAAAATCAATTAACTGATCAAGGAGGGCAGATAGAAGGGTGTCCTTCTTATCATAATGGTTGCATGTATTGGTTTGGGTTGGTACTCATTCTCGCTAACAAGTATTCCATTCCGGTTAGTGAAGATTATAAAGAACGTTTCATTCAAAATTTAAATTATTCTCTTTATTCTATGCGTCCAACCGGTAAGTCCTTTCCAATAGGAGATTCCCATGCAAATGATTTATCTATTATGGCAGCTACTTATGGATATTTAGCATTGGATGACTTGTATTGGCTGAAACATCTTAATATGTTTATGACTACTGAAAAAATAAAAGAAAAATCTTTCAGTTATATTTGGGATACAAATAACATAGAAAAATATATGGAAGACCTTAATTCTCTAGAGCCTTTACCTGCAAGTGAAGCTTTGCCTCTGCACCTATTTAATTCAGAATTAGGACAATCATTTGTTAGAAGTGATTGGACGAAAGATGCTCATAGTTTTGTGCATACGTGCAGAAGTCCCATTCAAAATCAACATGCTCACATTGATTTATTATCTTTTGAATATATTGCTCTTAATAAAAATATTATTTGTGATCCAGGTTTATATAGCTACAAAGAGTCAGAAAAAAGACGAGAATTTAAATCAACAGCTTCTCATAGTACCGTTATGTTGAATCATCAAGACCACTTTGAGTATAGGAGTACCTGGGGATATGGGCCTCAACAAAAAGGAGAGCTTGATTTTTTAAAAGAAGGAAAACATTCCATAACGTCCCATGGTTATCATGAATCTTATAAGCCTACTGTAGTAGAAAGATATTTATCTTTAGTGGATCATAAATTCCTACTGGTTATTGATTCGCTAAGTAATAGAAACGAATCGGATACGTTAGCGAGAACGTTTCACTTAGATTATAAAGAAATCCGACAACAGGGACAGGAGGTAGAAGGGCTAGATCAAGAAGTACATGTAAAGATTTTTAACTATCCATTTCAAGAGATAACGGTGGAAATTGGAAAACTATCTGATATAAATGATTTATATCGAGAAAGTCGAAAAATAATTTACACCAGTTCTGCTTCAATTGCTCAAAATTATATTACGGTTCTTTATCCTTATCGATCAGATTTATCGGCTCCGAATATACAGATTGAAGAAATAGAAATAGGAATGTACCGAATTACTGAGGATAATAAAATAATTTATCAAGTCCAAATAAATGAAAAAGATATTAATATTTTAAAAATAAAATAAAAAACCAGGAAAGATGATTTTGATATCATTTTTCCTGGTTTTATTACATTAAATTTTCGATTCGCTTATTGTGCAGAAACAAAAAATACAAAGGAGCACTCAAAAAGAAAGTTTTATTTTTTTAATAGAGGGAGGATTATTTTTCTGGTTCCATGATAAAAGAAAATACCTACTGCAGCTCCTACGCTATCTATTCCGACATCAACGATGCTAGGCCCTCTACCTGGAACAAAACTTTGATGAAATTCATCACTTGCTGCATAAAGTGTACTAAAAATAAATGCATAGCCTATTTGTTTTTTGAAAGAGACCCCACTCGTACGGAAAGCATTAGAAACGAGTCCACCTAAAATGAAATAGACAGAAAAGTGAGCGCCTTTTCGAATAAATAAATGAAGGTATTGTTCATCAAAGGGAAGACTAGGAAAAATAAAGGCCCATGTTGAAGAAACCATATTTAAAACAGAAGTACTTAGTGAACCAGAGGAACTTCCCTGTTGTGCTGAGAATAAAAAAATGATAGTCATCCAGATTCCTACCATTCCCCAACTCCATAATTGTTTTTTTCGCAATGTTTGCTACACTCCTTAAAAGAATTCTGTCTAAAAGTATAGCATTCAGCAATCAATTAGTCGAAGGCTATTAAAACCTGATATACTAGAAAAAAGAGAAAGCAGATAAAAATCTAAACGATTCAAAATTATAAGGAGGAAGTATGATCGAATCCCAACGAACAAAAAAGTATTTGATTGCAAAAACATTTAAAAAGAAAGGTAGTGCGGCTATTCTTTTAGAACAGGTACCTGATTTTTTAAGTTTTATTCCGGAATTAGAAAGTATTTTTAAAAGAAAAGCTGAATTTTTAATTGTCAGTAGCAGTGCCGAGATGGAATTAGAAGAAGCCTGGCCAGAATATGCCCCTATTTTAATTACAGAAGATAAGGATACATTTAAAAAAACAACCGAAGAAAAGATTAGCTAAAAGGTGGCACTCAGATGACGAAGAGAATAATTTTAGCAAGTCAGTCACCTCGAAGAAAAGAACTTCTCCATTTGTGTGTAAAAGAATTTTCGATTCAAGTGGCTGATATAGAAGAACGTGCGATCGAAAGTCAGGTCATGGAAAAAACCACCCACGAAACTTTTTTGGAACAAGCTACTAGTTTAGTAAAGACCCTTGCCAATGAGAAAGCAAAAGTTATCCTTCAAAAAAATGAAGATGCGATCATCATCGGAGCGGATACAATTGTGGTCCATGAAAATAGAGTTTTAGGTAAGCCCAATAACCCAGAAGAAGCTTTTGAAATGTTACGTTCTTATGCAGGGAAAAGTCACTCTGTGATAACAGGAGTTAGTATTCAAACCGATCAGCAAAAAGAAAACTTTTCAGTGGAAACAAAGGTACATTTCTTTGATTGGAATCCACAAATGGAAAAAGAAATAAGAAATTACATTGCTAGTGGGAGTCCTTTTGACAAGGCAGGTGGTTATGGAATTCAAGAAATGCCTAGTTTATGGATTTCAGGAATAGAAGGCGATTATCTGAATGTAGTAGGGTTACCAGTAGCTTATGTAAACCAAACTTTACAGAATTTCTATAAATAAAAATCCAAAAAAGCTCTACCTATTTTTATAATAGGTAGAGCTTTTTTGGTTTTCTGTAAATATTCTTTTTTATACCTTTTCAGTATAATTCTTGTCTTTATACCCATATAGAAATACGCATAGAATCATCATTCCTAAGGCTACACCAATTGCGGCCATTCCATAAAAGAGTCCAAAGCGATCGGATAATGCTCCGGTTAGAGTTGGCATCACAATAGAACCAATTCCACCTAATACTAAAAGCACACCCATAGCCATTGGATATTCTTTTATAAATTTACCAGTAGCTGCCACGGTAGTAGGATAAATACCTGCCATTGACAACCCTAAACCTAGAATAGTAATGGTAATAACCGTTTGATTTCTTGAAGAAAGTAAAATAATGAAGAAAATAGTGGTAGAGATACTCAAAACATATAGAATCTTTCTGCGAGCAAAGCGATCTCCAATTGCAGAAACACTCAAGCGTCCGATTAGTACTCCCATCCATAATAGACTAGCTAGAAATTGAGAATAACCGATTGTTAAAATATTTGAATCCACAAAATATTTTACAAGCCAACCGTTAATGGTTGATTCGCCACACAAGTAAAAGAATAAAATTCCAGCTGAAATCCAAAATGAACTTTGTTTCATAAATTCATAAGAAGTAGCGGAGCCTTTTTCGACTACTCGATCTTTCATTTTCATACGAGAGAAAAGAGGAATAGAAATAGCTGTTAATACGATAATGACACCTGCAGCAACGCGCCACCCGTTTAAGCCAAAGAAGTTTGAAGAAACAATAACTAAATAAGGTGCTAGAAGAGCTCCGATAGCAAAAACACTATGTAAAAAACTCATTGCAGCAGGACTACTATCAGAAATCTCATTTACAATTGTATTATTAAAGTTCGAGATACTTCCACGACTGACTCCCGTGAAGAAAAAGGATAGCAATAGGAGAAGAGGATTTCCAGTTACAATCATCATCGCAAATCCGATAGTTACAAAACTAGAAAGAAAAATAATAGATCGTTTTCGACCTAAGTAAAGAGGAAGGATTCCGGCAATAAAGCTTGCTAGAAGATTTCCAACGTAATGAGAAGAGATTAAAGATCCACTGATCGTATCACTCAAGTTGTAAGCATCACTAATATATGGAAGTAAACTTCCCATAATCATTCCATAAAGTCCATTGACGGCAAATACATAATAGCAACACTTCATAATATATTTTTCATCTTTTTGTAAACGTGTAAAGAAATTTTCAGTCATCAATTATAAAATCCTCCATTTAAATTTGATAGATAAGAAATGTGTTTTCTAAATAAGAAACAACAATCATTA